>NZ_JBTXLU010000012.1:0-112479 GCF_054871745.1 Enterococcus sp. LJL98
AAGTGCAGTGATGTACGGAGCGGACTGATACTAATCGTTCGAGGACTTAACCAAAGTTCTTAAAATAGTCTTGGTAAGACGCAATGATTTCTTCAAATCCAGTTTTGAGTGAGCAATGTTTACTCAACAATTAAATAGTGTGGTGGCGATAGCGAGAAGGATACACCTGTACCCATGCCGAACACAGAAGTTAAGCTTCTTAGCGCCGATTGTAGTGAAGGGTTTCCCTTTGTGAGAGCAGGACGTCGCCACGCCATTCAAGACTTAGGAAAATTCCTAAGTCTTTTTCTTTGGTTATTCTTTCAGTCTATCATTAACGAAGGGAGCGTTTTTTTACTTATTTACTTCCCGGTAGATAATCGAAATGTTCGCATAATTTGAAAAAATAAGGCAAAATGAAGAAAAGGGGTTGAGACAAATGAAAAATCAAAAAAAGGACTTAAAAGAAAGGTTAAATGAATTATCTTATGCAGTCACTCAAGAAAATGCAACAGAACGTCCTTTTACTGGGACTTATGATAATCATTATGAAAAAGGCATCTATGTTGATATTGTCAGTGGCGAAGCTTTATTTTCTTCAACAGATAAATATAATGCAGGATGTGGTTGGCCCTCATTTACGCGTCCACTGCCTACTACTATCATAAAAGAAAAAACAGATCGAAGTTTAGGCATGGAGCGAGTTGAAGTTCGTAGTCACGAGGCGGATTCACATCTGGGGCATGTTTTTACGGATGGCCCATTAGCTGAGGGTGGATTACGCTACTGTATTAATTCTGCCGCCTTAAAGTTTATTCCATTAGAAGAAATGGAAGCAAAAGGTTATGGCCGTTTTATTTCTTATGTAAAATAATCAAGAGGCCTAGTGAAAGAAATTTCTCTAGGTTTTTTCTTCTCTTGTACCATCGAATGAAAGACGGGTTTCGCTCCTTAAAAGAGGTTGTTTTCATAGAAACTCATGCTATAATAGATACAAACAAACGTTCTCTTTTTTTTGGGACTTGAGGTAAATAAGTGATGTATCATGCGTGAAAACTTGATAAGTAAGGAAGATTCAAGGTACAATAAAGGGAACACGTAGTAGAAAGGGATTGTCATGTACGAATATATTAAGGGAAAAATTACTGGAATTACACCGGCTTACATCGTACTAGAAAACCAAGGTGTCGGTTATCAAATTCAATGCGGCAATCCGTATTATTATGCTGGAAAAGAAGCACAAGAACAACAGATATTTGTGCATCAAGTGATTCGAGAAGATGCCCATCAACTTTATGGCTTTAAAACAATCGAAGAAAAGAAGCTATTTTTACGACTCATTAGTGTTTCAGGTATAGGACCTAAAAGTGGTTTAGCAATTATGGCAAACGAAGATCATTTAGGTTTGATTCAAGCGATTGAATCAAATGATGTGACCTACTTAATGAAATTTCCAGGAGTTGGAAAAAAGACGTCTCAACAGTTGATTTTAGATTTGCAAGGAAAGCTGGGCGATATTTTAGAAGAAGGACTGCCGGTGAAACAACCACAGCTCTTTGATGGTGACCACCATCTCGAAGAAGCGCTGGAAGCCTTAAAAGCGTTAGGTTATAGTGAGCGTGAAGTGAAGAAAGTCCAAAAAGAGCTACAAAAAAATGTTTGTTCGACAACAGACGAGTACTTACGTATTGCGTTAAAACTGATTATGAAGAAATAAAGGAGTAGTCAATGGAAGAACGAATGATTTCGCCAATCGAAAGAGAGGAAGACACATTTGAAAAGTCGCTACGTCCACAATTTTTTAAAGAATACATTGGGCAAGACAAAGTAAAAAATGAACTGAATATTTATATCCAAGCTGCGAAACAACGAGAAGAGTCCCTTGATCACGTCTTGCTTTACGGACCACCAGGTTTAGGAAAGACAACGATGGCTATGGTCATTGCAAATGAAATGGAAGTAGCGATCAAAACAACAAGTGGCCCCGTAATTGAAAAACCTGGAGATCTGGTTGCTATTTTAAATGAATTAGAGCCAGGAGATGTTTTGTTTGTTGATGAAATTCATCGTTTACCGAAAATTGTCGAAGAGATGTTGTATTCAGCAATGGAGGATTATTATATTGATATCATGGTTGGCCAAGGAACAAGCGCTCATCCCGTCCATTTTCCTTTGCCGCCCTTTACCTTAGTTGGAGCGACAACTCGTGCAGGAATGCTCTCTGCGCCTTTAAGAGACCGATTTGGCATCATCTCTCATATGGAATACTATGCCGAAGAAGATTTACAAGAAATTATCTGTCGTTCAGCAGAAATTTTTATGACGGAAATTGTTGAAGAAGGAGCACTTGAAATTGCGCGTCGCTCACGTGGCACTCCTCGGATTGCCAATCGATTATTAAAAAGAGTCCGTGACTTTGCTCAGGTTGAAGGAGATGGTGTGATTGATCAAAAACTTGCCGATCATGCACTGGAACGTTTACAAGTCGATCATGCAGGACTAGATTATGTCGATCAAAAGTTAATTAAAACAATGATTGAACTTTATAATGGCGGTCCTGTTGGTTTGAGTACATTATCGGTGAATATCGGTGAAGAACAAGAAACCGTTGAAGATATGTATGAACCCTATTTAATTCAAAAAGGTTTTTTAAAGCGTACATCAAGAGGTCGAATGGTGACTCGTTTGTCTTACGAGCATTTTCAATATCCTTACCTCGAAAAATAAAGGAGTCGAAAACAATGCGTGTGTTATTTGTTTGTTTAGGTAATATTTGTCGTTCACCAATGGCAGAAGGCTTGCTTCGAAAGGCCGCGAAAGAACAAGCCTTGCCCCTCGTTGTTGATTCTGCAGCGACGAGCCAATTTCAATTAGGGAAAGCACCACATCCTGGGACACAAGCCATCTTAGAAGCAGCGGGAGTCGATCATCATGCAATGATTGCTCGACAAATTGAAAAAAAAGATTTTTCCAAATATGATTATATCATTGGAATGGATCGGCAAAACGTAACCGATTTACTCAGACTTGCGCCAGAAGAAGAACAAGATAAAATTCATTTATTTCTATCCGTCTTACCGGAGCAAACCGTTCTAGATGTTCCAGATCCTTGGTACACAGGCGATTTTGCCCAAACCCAACAAATGATTGAAGCAGGGCTCGTGGCTTGGTTAGAAAAGCTAAAAACCACCGACAAATGAAGTGATTTAGGAGGCGAAAAAGATGGAGAAAAAACCAAATACCTTAAAAAAAATAGGTCAGCGTATTGTCATGACATCAGTCACCTTGTTGGACCATTTATTTAACGACCATTTGGTAGCCGAACAATTGCTTGAGGAATCCCGTATAAAGCTTATGGAAGCAGCTTTGAACCATTCGATGGTTGTTTTACAATTACAAACAGAGAAGATTGATCGTTTTGAAACCGTCGTGGGTTTTGTTGCAAGTAAGAAAATGGACAAAGGGCACGTGGTCATAAAAATGCAAAATAACCCAAATCAATTACGAATCATCCCATTAAATCAGATTGAGAAAGTCAGTGTGTTAGGTAGAAAAAAACCGCTTGCTAAATAAAAAATCTTCTTCTTTCGTTAAGGAGGGAAGAAGGTTTTTTTTATTGCCAAAAAAGCTGTCAAAATGGAACCGTTTTTAGTATCCTTAATAAGAACCAATAATTATGATTCATCAGAAAGGATTTATTTGCATGAGTATGAAATTTTTAGATTTGGCGACACCCGAATTATCTGAAGAATCCCTTATCTTTTCATCAGAAAGCACGCCATTAATCCTATGGAAGAAAGAAGAAGCGACCGTTTACTTTCATCTGTCAGAAGAAGAATTAACAAAGAAAAGTCTCCAAGTAAAAAGTTCCTCTCACGTGCATACGCAGTTGTTTCAAGTGCAAACGACAAAAGCGCATCTTGGACGAGGAGTGACATGGGGAGAAATTCCGAATGCACCGGTCCATTCTTTTTATGACCGATTGCAACCGTATACAAGCGGCGAGGAACTAAACACCACTTTATTTGGATTGTCTGTAAGTAGCTCTGAAGCAGGACAATGGACAGCTGTGATTGAATTGATTGAAGAAGAAAGAGTCATCGACACTTTGACGATTTCCTTTGAAGTCTTGGATTTAGCATTACCAATGCAGCCTTTATTTGATTTAGAACTCTGGCAATACCCTTACACAGTAGCGCGGTACCATGGGATTGAGAACAATCAACTTTTTCAATCGCAGCATGAAGCGCGTGTGAAGGAAAACTTAGCCTGTTACCAGGCAGCAGGCGGAAAAACAATTGTGACAACGATTGTGCATGATCCTTGGAATCATCAGACATACGATCCATATCCCAGTCTGGTAACTTGGACCAAAAAAGGCGCCACAATGACGTTTGATTTTACGGCCTTTGACCAATATGTAAAATGGAATTTGGCATTAGGAATTGATCAAAAGATTAAATGTTTTTCCTTATTGCCCTGGGAAGATCAGATTTATTATTTCGATGAGACGGGAAAACAACAGAAAGAGAAGTTGGTGATTGATTCCCCCGAGTGGCATCGTGTTTGGGGTCAGTTTTTAATGGCCTTTGTGGCTCATTTAGAAGAAAAAGGTTGGTTTGAAAAAACGTATATTGCGATAGACGAACGACCGGCAGAAGTTTTAACGTGCGTTTTAGCCTTATTGAAAAAATATCCGAATCGACAAGGAGGCGTCTTAAAGTTATCTTGCGCCATGGACTATCAAAGTTTTGATGAACGGTTATTAGATCAAATTGCTGATCTATCAATTGGGCAAAGTCATCTCGGTGATCAAAAAGCTTTTCAACAGCTTTGTGCCAAACGCCGGGCAAAAGGCCTGTTTACATCGATTTATAACTGTGTTGGAGACTACCCAGCCATGTTTTTATATAGCCATCCATTAGAAAATCAATGGATTATTTGGAATGCAATGGCTTATGGGGCCGATGGTTTTTTACGTTGGGCCTTGGATGCATGGGTGAAAGAACCGCTTGAAAATGCTAGTCATTGGTATTGGGAGAGTGGCGATCCGTTTTTAATCTATCCAGGGGGGCAATTATCGATTCGCTATCAACAAATGATGCAAGCACTCATCGATGTCCAAAAATACCAATGGTTACAAGCGGAAAATCCAGCCTCTGTCCGTGAGTTAACAAAATCCCTTGCACAGTGGGGACCGCTACTTGGGAAAACGAATGCCTATGGTGCACAAGTTGCAGCATCGAAAGAAAATAGCAATCAATTAAGACAGCAAATGGCGACTTTGCGTGAACATTTAGCGCTGGGAGCGAGAAACTATTTAAAGGAGTCAAATACATGGAAATCAATCAATTAACAAAAGTAGTTCCAACCGCACGCCAATTGGCTTGGCAAGAGACGGAATATTATGGCTTTATTCACTTTGGTGTCAATACGATGACCGATCGTGAATGGGGGCTGGGAGATGAACCGTTATCCTTGTTTCATCCAGAAAAATTAGATGCGGATCTATGGGTTAAGACCTTGGCAGAAAGCCAAATGCAAGGCGTGATTCTAACTTGTAAACACCATGATGGTTTTTGCTTATGGCCGACGAAAACAACCGAGTACAGCGTGAAAAATACTCCGTGGAAAGAGGGGACAGGTGATTTAGTACAAGAAGTTTCAGCGGCCTGTCAAAAGTATGGCTTGAAGTTTGGGGTTTATTTGTCGCCATGGGACCGCCACGAGCCGAGTTATGGCAGTGGACAGGCCTACAATGACTTGTATGCCCAACAGTTAACAGAACTTCTAACGAATTATGGCGACATTTTTAGCGTTTGGCTGGATGGAGCAAATGGTGAGGGGCCGAATGGGAAACAGCAAAACTACGATTGGGAGCAAATCAATCAGCTCGTTCGACGGTATCAACCACAAGCGGCGATTAGTGTTTGCGGGCCCGATGTTCGTTGGTGTGGGAATGAAGCAGGACAAACGAGGGCACAAGAATGGAGCGTCGTACCCGCAGCATTACAAGATTTAGAAAAGATTGCAGAGCGGTCACAACAAGTCGATGACGGGCTCTTTTCACGCAAAGTAACTTCAGGCGATGAGGATTTGGGAAGCCGAGAAGTTTTAGCGGATTATCAAGGAGAGTTAGTTTGGTTTCCAGCAGAAGTGAACACATCGATTCGTCCAGGTTGGTTTTATCATGCGTCAGAAGATGACCAGGTGCGGACGGTGGAAGAATTGTACCAAATTTATTTGAACTCAGTTGGTGGGAATGCGACCTTTTTACTGAATATTCCACCGAATCAAGCAGGTGAAATTCACGCAAATGACGTGGGCGTGTTAATGGCACTTGGTGAAAAAATTAAAGCCGTAAAAGAAGAAGCGGTGATTCGCCGTGGAACCTTGAGTGATTCGAGTGGGCAATGGTCAGGAAGCGTTGCGGACTTTTTAGATGACGCCAATCAAGTGTGGTCGCATCATACCATGCAAGAAAGCCCCTATATCCAAGTGAATTGGGAAGAAGCGCAGACCCTTTCTCGAGTGACCTTACAAGAAGACATCAGTCAAAGCCAACGAATTGAAGCTTTTAGTGTTTATTATTACCATAATCATCAATGGAAAAAATGGCTGACGGGTGGCATGGTAGGTTACCAACGGATTTTAGAAGGGGAACCGATTACGACGACTGGCGTGCGCGTGGTCTTTCACGCCTATCGGGAGTATCCAACCCTTCGCAAAATCAATTTGAATTAAAAAAAGACAATCGAATCGATTGAAAGAGAGTGACCCCCAAAAGTTAGACCAAAAATCTAACTTTTGGGGGTCGCTTTAAAAGGCTGTGACTTTTGTTGCGGCTTTTTGTCGTTAATGAAGGAGGCGCGTAACGAGCTTCCCCCTTGGCTCTTATGAAAGGCAAAAAAAGACCTACCGGCGGGGACCGGTAGGAAAGGAGTAAAAATGAAAAAGTGTTTGTTAGGGTTGTTTGTTGGTATGCTTATATACTACCGAGTAAATGTGAATATTTTGTGACGAAAATCTTGGAAAGTTGTTAAGATTATTTTTTTGATGCGAATCGCCAAATCATGCCACCTGCAAATCCGATAAGTGCCGGTAACAGCCAACCCATTCCAATGCCAAATAGTGGCAAGGTGGCACTCCCTAATTCGATGAAAAACTGGGCAAACCCTGTCTCCCGAATGAAAGCTGGACTGGCATTTAGGCCGTCAATGATCGATGCGATTAAGGTAAAGAGTGTCGTCATTTGATAAACTTTTGGATCGTGTTTAAAAATCGGACCGACAATTGCTAATAAAATTAAGGTCATCGCTAGTGGGTATAAAAACATTAAGACGGGAATTGAAAATTCAATGATTTTTGTTAATCCGACATTGGCAAAAACACCAGCCATGAGACTAACGAGTGTTGCAAAGAATAAGTAACTACGACGAGGAAACATTTCAGCAAAGGTTTCAGAAAAAGCGGAAGTTAAGCCAATGGCTGTTTTTAAACATGCCGAAATCACAACTAGTGCTAAGACGATACTGCCATAGGAACCCAGGTAGTATTGAGCGATTTGAGCAAGCGCGATCCCGCCATTTTCACTTAGCGTAAAGGTTCCGAGACTCATCGCGCCCATATAGGCTAATAAAGTATAAATAATTCCCATCAAAACCACGCTAATCGCCCCTGATTTAATGGTATCTACCGCGATGGTAGCTGGCTTGGTGACTCCACGGTTTTGAATGGTTGTTACGATAATAATACCAAAAGCCAAGGAAGCAAGAGCATCCAGCGTGTTGTAGCCTTCTGTAAAGCCAGTGAAAAAGGAAAATTCTTGATAGGCGTATTGAACCGGCGCATCGGCAACCGCCCCTAAAGGTTGAATAAAAGCAAATACAATTAAAATACCGAGTAAGATTAAAAAGAAAGGATTTAAATATTTTCCAATATAATCAAATAGCTTGGAAGGCTTTTTCGCTAAAAACCAGGCAGTCAAGAAGAACAAAGCGCTAAAAAGAGCTAAAGCAAGTGTCAGCTGTTCTTTTGGTAAATAAGGTGCAAAAGCAATCTCAAAAGAAGTGGTCGCTAGCCGTGGTAGGGCAAAGAAAGGGCCAATAACTAAATATAATAAAATCGTAAAAATAAAGGCGTAGGACTGGTTGACACGCGAAGCAAGATCGAATAAGCCTTTGCTCTTGGAGCTTCCGATTGCAATGACGCCAAGAAAGGGCAGGCCGATACCTGTAATTAAGAATCCTAGGTTGGCCCAAAAAACATTTTGACCGGCCATTTGACCGAGGTGAACTGGGAAAATCAAATTACCTGCACCAAAGAAAAGGCCAAAAAGCATCGAACCAATCGTTAAATAATCAGTAAAAGTTAATTTTTTCTCCATAAAACTCCCCCACAATTCTCTTCTATATTGTTACAAAAATAACAAAATGCTTAGTAAATAGCAATTCAAAAAGAGGTATTTTCAGTAAATTCTTAGTTAAATGATAGAACACTCTAACAAATGAGATAAGAAAGTGAAAAATGTTCGCTTTATTTCCTTTTTGCCACAAAAGAAAAAAAGTCTATGACAGGGAGATGCTCCCCCTATATTGGACGTTTATTTCCTATATAGGAGGAGCATCTCACCGCAGTCGCAGACCCTTTTCTTTCGTATCACAGGATAGGAAGCTTACACAACTACTCTTTTTTCGCGCGATTCATAAAAACAATGCTTAAGCGAGGATCCGACTTAAAAAAGCTTTCGTACGTGCTTCTTTGGGATGGACAAAGAGGTCTTCTGGTGTGCCTTCTTCAGCGATGACACCCTTATCCATAAAAATCACGCGGTCAGAAACTTCCTTGGCAAAGCCCATTTCATGCGTGACAATGACCATGGTCAAACCGGTATCTGCAAGGTCTTTCATTGTTTTTAGCACTTCGCCCACCATTTCTGGATCAAGGGCGGAAGTCGGTTCATCAAAAAGCATAACATCCGGGTTCATCGAGAGGGCACGAGCAATGGCTACCCGTTGTTTTTGCCCACCTGAAAGTTGATTCGGTTTGGCTCCTTGGAATTGTTTCATGCCGACTTTCTCTAGGTTTTCTAGGGCAATGGCTTTGGCCTCTTCAGCGCTCCGTTTTAAGACGGTGATTTGACCAGTCATGCAATTTTCTAATACATTCATATTGTTAAATAAATTAAAAGATTGGAAGACCATTCCTAGATGCGTCCGGTATTTTGGTAAATTATAGCCTTTTGCTAGGACATTTTTTCCTTCGTATAAAATTTCGCCGCTCGTGGGTTTTTCAAGTAAGTTAATGCATCGTAACAAGGTTGATTTTCCTGAACCGGAAGAACCAATGATTGTCAGGACCTCCCCTTTATTCACCGATAAACCAATACCTTTTAAGACTTCGTTTTGACCATAACTTTTTTTCAGCTGGTTAATTTCAATAATTGTTGACATAAGAGCCTCCTATTCTAATTCCTGAACGGTTTCATCAATTTTGGTGTACGCAGAAGGACCATCCATTTTCTTTTCCATTAGGCGTAATAAACGTGTCGCTGTGAGGGTCATGACTAAATAAATGACACCAATAATTAAGAAAGTTTGGAAAAACTGGTAATTGGTCCCAGCAGCTGCTGTTCCTTGGAAAAATAAGTCGGCGACACTAATGACGCTTAACACGGCGGTATCTTTAATGTTAATGACCGTTTCATTTCCAATTGCCGGTAAAATGTTTCGTACAACTTGTGGTAAAACGACTTTGCGCATGGTTTGGGTATGAGTCATCCCAATTGCTTGTGCCGCTTCAAATTGGCCTCGATCAACAGCAAAAATGCCTCCACGGACAATCTCAGACATATAAGCGCCCGTATTAATTGAAACAATCAGCAATGCCGCAACCGTTCGATTCAAGTCGATACCAAAAGCCAAGGCTAAGCCGTAGAAAATAACCATCGCTTGAACCATCATCGGCGTTCCACGGAAAACCTCGATGTAAATGGTTAGACAGAAGTCGCCGAGTTTTTGGAAGAAGCGAGCCACAAGGTGTTCGCTTTTAGGTAACGTTCGAAAGACACCGACCAATAAACCGATGAGTGTTCCTGAAATGGTTGAGAAAATGGCGATGAAAAGTGTTAAACCTGCTCCTTGTAAAAATAAAACGCCGTAATCATCGATAATTTTTTTGAAGCTGTCCATTAAGCTCGCCGTCGCGTCTTGGCCAGCGGAAGGTTGATTTTTAATCGCTTCATCCATTAAGGCAGTTCGTTCATCCTGGGAGATACCAGCCAAAATTTGATTTACTTCTGTGACAAGGGCGTCATTTTTTCGCATGCCAATCGCAACTTGGACGTCTTCTGGTTCCGTTTGAAAACCATTTGCTGGCTCAAAGGCAATCATCGTGAAATTATCATTGATACTGCTAGCGGTAACCCCTTCTGGTCGTTCACTAACGTAACCATCAATGATACCTGAAGCAAGTGCGACCCGCATCGCTGAAAAATCTTTCATGGGGTCCAACCGTTTGACATTTGGAATTTGATCAATCACGGAGTAGTGGAAGGTATTTAATTGACCGGTCACCTTCGCGCCTTCAAAATCGGCCAAAGTCGTTGCTTGAGCAAAGTCACTGTTTTTACGTGTGACGATGACGAGGTTTGATTCGTAGTAAGCTTCTGTAAAATCAATTTTTTCTCTGCGTTCCGCGGTTGGGGACATTCCGGCAATAATGGCATCAATTTTACCTGATTCCAGTGCGGGAACGAGCCCGTCCCATTGCGTTGGGACGATGACAAGTTCACGTCCGAGTCCTTTGGCGACCCGCTTCGCCATTTCTACATCGTAACCACCGGCAAAAGCATTTTTTTCTCCATACTTTAAGACGGCTCCGTGGGCATCGCTTGTTTGGGTCCAATTAAAGGGCGCATAAGCCGTTTCCATTCCGACCCGAAATTGACCTTCAGGGGTCTTGTCATCCGCTGCCACAACGAAATGGTTACCGAAAAATGAAAAGGCCAAGCTTAATAATAGAAACAAAGTCATTCTTTTTTTCATTGAAATTCTCCTTTTGTATTTGAATCGTGAATATTCTTCGAGGTAATGGATGGTTTTTAAAGACAAAAAAACAGCCGGTCTCTATGGTTAGAAAGCGGCTGTAGACAGACTGAAATAAATTTGTCGACAAACTTCTCACAAAAACATAGCGCACCTTAGTGTAAAACTAAGACAGTTCGCAAGTTATTCGCTTGCGACCCAACGATTTTTAGAAAGCAGCTAAAAAACGTTTCGGCGATGTTCCCTAGTCCTGCGTCAAAGTGTTGCTTCACTCGACAGGGTTAATGAACCTCGCGACCTCTACCTGGTTGAAGGTATCTCGTATTCAATTGATTTGTCACTGGTGACTGAAGCGATTGTAGCTGATTTTTAAAGGAATGTCAAATAAGGTGAGAAAGACCTTTAATCGTGCATGAAGTCAAAGAAAGTTTCTTTTCGCGTGATTGGTTGGGGAAAGTGAGAAAAAACCAGCTGTGACAATTGTCACAGCTGGTGAGTCAAAGATGCCTTAAGCGGTTTTTAATTTTGGTTCACGACCTAAAATTGCTTGGAGGATGGTTAAAACACCCATTATACCTAAGATTAGGTAGATTAAGCTTGAGTATTGAGTGACTCCAAATCCCCATGTGCGGAAGACAAGAAGGGAAATGCCTAAAACGATCATTGCCATAACGTTAAAGAAAGCAAAAGCCCATAAGTTTCCGTTTTCTTTTCGAGTTAAGTAAAAAACAGAGAAATAGAAACTCACGGCGGTCCATGCGATACATACGAAAATAATTGCCCAGTAAATCATTGCTGCTAACATCTTTATTTCACCTCACTTAAAAAATCAATCCCCTTGATTTTAACATTTATTTGAAAATCTGTCATGAAATATTTGTGAAAAACTTCGACTTTGTGTAAAAAACAGCTGCTAGCGAAAAAAAGCCCCCTTTCGCTTCTCATTTTCGGTATAATGAAGAAAAGAAAGCAAGACTAAAAGGAGTTTGAAAGATGGGAAAACGTAGTGAAAAGGAAAAAATGATTGCTGGTGAACTGTATCGAGCAGGCGATCCTGAGTTAGTAAAAGACCGTCAAGCGGCACGTGCCGTTTTAGAAGTATTTAATCAAACATTAGATCCGGCTGTTCGGGAAGAGCTACTAAAGGGGATTTTGGGGCAAGTAGCAGATACGATTTATATTGAACCGAATGTCCGTTTTGACTATGGATACAATCTTTTTGTGGGAAAAAATTTCTATGCGAATTTTGATTGCATTTTTCTTGATGTTTGTCCGATTACTTTTGGCGATCATTGCATGCTGGCACCAAATGTGCAAATTTATACTGCGAGTCACCCCTTAGAGCCGGCTGCACGGAAGAGTGGTTTGGAAGACGGGGCGCCGGTGACGATTGGTCATAATGCTTGGATTGGCGGAGGTAGTATTATTTTACCTGGAGTCACGCTGGGAGATAATGTCGTTGTGGGTGCGGGGAGCGTTGTAACAAAATCGTTTCCAGATAATGTCGTCTTAGCGGGCAATCCCGCTCGAGTGATTCGTTCTTTAGCAGAAGAAAATGTTACGGACCAGTCCCACCCCTTGGCGGCGACACGTCAAAAGATTGATGCCATTGACGCGCAAATTGTCAAGCTATTAGAAACGCGCATGACAGAAGTTTCAGAAGTTATCCGGATAAAAAAAGAAAATGGCATGGAAGTTCTCGATCAAACGCGAGAAGATCAAGTATTAGAAAAGGTTCGTCAACGGGTTCAAAACCCCGACTATGCAGAAACAATTGTGGCCACCTTTTCAGATGTGATGGCTCAATCGCGCCAGTATCAAAAAACGCAAAAGGAGCGATAAGTATGTTAGATGGGGAGCAACGACGAAAAGAAATTCTCGCAAGACTTCAAAAGACGAAACAAGCGGTGAGCGCGACGAAATTTGCCAAAGAATTTGGTGTGAGTCGTCAGGTGATTGTCGGCGATGTCGCACTTTTACGAGCAGCTGGGGAAGAAATTCTCGCGACCGCCCGAGGTTATCAATTAAACGCGAAAGAAATGGCGTCGGGCTTCTTAGCGAAGATTGCAGTACAACACGAAGAATCACTGACAAAAATCGAGTTAGAAACGATTTTAGCTTTTGGTGGGGAAGTCATCGATGTCGTCGTGGAACACGAGCTGTATGGTGAGCTTGTCGGTGGGTTGCATATTGCAAGCCAAGCAGACGTCGAGCGGTTTATGCAAAAGTACCAACACGCCAATGCTCGTCTCTTGTCACAGTTGACCAACGGCATTCACTTACATACCATTCGCTATCAAAAAGCAGGTGATTTAAGCAAAATCAAAGCAGCTTTGGCGGAAAAAGGTATTTTGTACCAAGGATGAAGGCAACCAGCCCTGGTCACCAAACTCTAGGTGAAGAACTTCCAAGGAATTTTTTACACAGGAAAAAAAGAGGTTGACAAAGTGTAGCGATTGCTGTAAATTAATGAGCAACAGCAAAATAATAAGAATTCCAATGAGAAGGAAAGTATACTTGGATGCTTTATTAGAGAGGCTCTGGTCGGTGAAAAGAGCTAAGTTCAGAAAAGTAGAAAAATGGCCTTGGAGGAAAGTTTGTCGATAAGTAGGCAAGCTCGGATCGTTTCACCGTTAAAAGAAACGCCAATCTTTCATGCAAAATGAAATTGTTGGGTCTAAGGGAAGGCAACTTCCGAACAAAAGGTGGTAACACGAATTTTCGTCCTTTTACTAGTTTCAACTAGTAAAGGGACTTTTTTGTTTTTTTAGGCACATGGATTGGGTCAAGGGGTGAATGATTCACTCGAAATGAGGTGGTACCACGCAAGAACGCGTCCTCAAATGAAGAAAGAATTCTTTGTTTGAGGGTGCGTTTTTTTGATTGGGAAACCGAAAGTTTAGACAAATTTAGGAGGAAGAACATGATTGAATTAAAAGATATTTCTGTGATTTTTAATCAAGGAAAACGTCAAATTAAAGCAGTAACCGATGTAAACTTAACGATTGAACGCGGCGACGTGTATGGAATTGTCGGGTATTCCGGCGCTGGAAAAAGTACGCTCGTTCGAGTGATTAACTTGTTACAACGGCCGACTACGGGGCAAGTAACGGTCGATGGGACGGAACTAACCCATCTAACCGCGAAAGAACTTAGAGCCAAACGCAAATCGATTGGGATGATTTTCCAACACTTTAATTTAATGGATAGTCGAACAATTTTTGATAACGTTGATTTTTCATTGAAATATTCAAAAAAAACAAAAAGTGAACGTCAAGAAAAGGTAACAGAACTACTCGAACTAGTCGGACTGGCAGACAAAGCCAATGCCTATCCAAGTCAACTCTCGGGTGGTCAAAAACAACGCGTTGCGATTGCAAGAGCGTTAGCCAATGATCCTGAAATTTTACTTTGTGATGAGGCAACGAGTGCTTTAGATCCGAAAACGACTTTACAAATTTTAGCTTTATTAAGAGAACTAAATAAAAAATTAGGCTTAACGATTGTACTTATCACGCATGAAATGCAAGTCGTGAAAGAAATCTGTAATCGAGTCGCAGTGATGGAAGACGGGCGTGTGATTGAACATGGCGATAGCGTTCAAATCTTTAGTCAGCCAAAACAACACTTAACAAAAGACTTTATTCGCACGGCAACGCATATTGACCAAGCCTTAGAGACGATTGTCGGTCATCCGAAGTTAGCAAAATTAGCGGAAGACGAATGGTTAATCGAACTTTCCTATGTCGGTGAACAAACGAGTCAACCGATTATCGCAGAATTATTTAGTTCTTATGAGGTAGTCACGAATATTTTATACGGGAACGTGGAAATTATCCAAGAAATACCATTGGGTAGCTTGATTGTCACCTTGAAAGGGACCTTAAAAAATCGGCAAAGAGCCTTTGAATATTTAAGAACTCAAGGGGTGAACGTGACGATTTTACAAGAAAGTAAACAAGGAGGGAATGCATAATGTATGCTTTTTTTGAAACATATTTTCCAAATGCCATCGCGATTCCAGATGAGTTTGTGAAGGCAACGATTGAAACCATTTATATGACTTTTTGGACGTCGTTAATTGGCGGTTTGTTAGGAATCTTTTTTGGCGTCTTACTCGTAGTTACTCGACCGGGAGGCATTTTGGAGCAGAAACCAATCTTTGCCTTTTTAGACCAGGTAGTCAATATCGTGCGGTCGATTCCCTTTATTATCTTGCTGTCCTTACTGGTTGGTTTTACCCGTTTGATTGTTGGAACATCGATTGGGGCGACAGCGGCTTTGGTCCCTTTAATTGTCGGCGTGATTCCATTTTTTGCCCGTCAAATTGAAATTGCTTTACTGGAAGTGGATCCAGGAGTCATTGAAGCGGCAGAAGCGATGGGAACGAGTCCTGTAGGCATTATTTTCCGCGTCTATCTTAAAGAAGGGTTGGCAGGGATTGTTCGAGTGTCTGCTTTGACCATTATTAATATTATTGGTTTGACTGCGATGGCCGGAGCAGTTGGTGCCGGGGGGCTCGGTAGTATTGCCGTTACTCGTGGACACAACCGTTATCAAACAGACGTGACGATTGTTGCCATGGTCATCATTTTAATTTTAGTTTTTATTAGTCAGGCCATTAGTAATCAAATCATTAAAAAAATTACACACTAAGATTAGGGGAGGAAATGAAAATGAAAAAATATGTATCGTTTGGTTTAGCAGCCCTTGCTTTATTGGTTTTAGCAACAGGCTGTGGAAAAAAGGCAGTAGAAGAAGAGCGAGTAACCGTGAAACTTGGCTTAATTGGTGAAGACACCGATGTATGGGATGACGTTCAAAGCCGTTTGAAAGAGGAAGGGATTGACTTGGAATATGTCAAGTTTACCGAGTATAGTCAGCCCAATATTGCTTTAGCAAATGGCGATATTGACTTAAACTCTTTCCAACATCAATACTTTTTAGATAACTTCAATGCAGAACATGATACCGACTTGACCTCGATTGGGAATACGGTGAATGCGCCTTTAGGCATTTATTCAGAAAAAATAAAAGACGTGAGCGAAATCAAAGCAGGCGATCAAGTTGCCATACCGAATGATGTAACGAATGGTGGTCGTGCCTTGAATCTGTTAGAAGCAGCTGGTCTAATTACAATTGATGCGAGCAAAAAACAGGCGCCCACAGTTTCTGATATTACTGAAAATAAGTTAAATTTAGAAATTGTTGAGTTAGAGGCTTCGCAAACGGCACGAGCAATCCAAGACGTGACCGTTTCAGTGATTAATAGTGGTATGGCCGTGGATGCTGGTTACATCCCCAATGACGATGCGATTTTCTTAGAACCAGTCGATGAATCGTCTCGTCCATACGTTAACATTATCGTTGCGCGAACAGAGGATAAAGAGAATGAAATTTATCAGAAAGTCGTTGCTGCCTATCAGACCGATGCCACGGTGAAAGTGATTGAAGCGACTTCAAAAGGGTCAAGTATTCCTGCTTGGGAGACCTTCGGCGAAAAATAAAAAAGAAAATGAAGAAAAAAAGGAGAGAATGGTTATGACAATCGCAACAAAAACAAAACATGAGGTTATTGAGACATTTATTAAAGAAAGTTTACCAAAGTATCAAGCATTAGCTCTTGCGATTCATGAACACCCCGAAGTGAGTAATTATGAAGTATATTCTTCGCAAGTATTAATTGATCAATTAAAAGCAGAAGGTTTCGACGTGACAAAGGACGTGGCTGGACACCACACTGGCTTTGATGCCCGTTACAAATCAGAGAAACCCGGACCGACATTGGCATTTTTAGCAGAATATGATGCTTTACCAGGCATTGGTCATGCTTGTGGGCATAATTTATTTGGCAATTATTCGGCACTTGCGGCAAGTGCCTTGAAACAAGTCATTGAAGAAGTCGGTGGTGAGATTCGTGTCTACGGAACACCAGGGGAAGAAGGGGGCGAAAATGGTTCGGCCAAAGGAAGTTTTGTCCGTGAAGGCTTCTTTACCGATGTGGATGCGGCCTTGTGTGTGCATCCAGGCCATCGCTACACCAAGACGTCTACCGGACTCGCAAACGATCCGGTTGATATTAAATTTTATGGAAGAGCGAGTCATGCGGCGGGGGCTCCTGAAAAAGGGATTAATGCCTTAGAAGCAGTCATTCAAGTGTTCAACAGCATCAATGCCTTACGCTTGCACTTGCCAAAGGATGTCAATATCCATGGAATTATTACAGACGGTGGCGTCGCAGCAAACGTCATTCCAGAATTTGCCTCTGCTCGTTTTTATTTACGAGCGGCGAATCGAGCAACGCTAAATGACGTGTACGAAAAAGTGGAGAATATCGTCAAGGCAGCAGCACTGGCGACAGGCGCAATTTATGAATTTGGTCTTTTCCAAAATTCGGTGGATGACATTATTGTGACAGACGCTTTTGATGAGGTTTTCTTTAGCCACGCGCAAGCAGCAGGGGTTCCAGAACATGAAATTGTCGCAGCCAAAAAACAAAGTTTAGGCTCTTCAGACGTAGGCAATGTCAGTCAAGTCATTCCAACGATTCAACCGACTGTTTCCATCTCAGATGATTACATTGCTGGACATTCAATTGAATTTAAAGCGGCGGCTCGCAGCGAAAAAGGGTTACGTTCGATTGGCATTGCAGCAGAACTGTTAGCGAAAACCGCGTTGGATTTGATTGAACAACCCGCCCTGTTAGAAAAAATTAAAGCAGCACATCAAGTGAGTTTGGCAAAAGGAAATTAATACAAAAAAAGGTTCCAATTCTCGTAGAATTATCCACGAGAACTGGAACCTTTTTTATTTCCCAAGTGCGTACGTGACTTACTCAATCACTAAGACGTCTGGTGTTAAAGCAAACGGATTTTCCTTGTGAATGTGATCGTAAAACATCACACCGTTTAAATGGTCAATTTCATGTTGTAAAACAATCGCTTGGTAGTTTTTAAAGCGAATTTTTTTGTTTTCACCTTGTGCATTCGTATAAGTGACCGTAATACGAGCAGGACGAATCACATAGCCTGGCACTTCTCGGTCGACGGATAAACAGCCTTCACCATCTGCCAAGCAAGCATCTTGCACGGAGTGGCTCACAATTTTAGGGTTATACATGACTTCTTTTAATAGCGGTTGGGGTTGTTCCGGATCGTTACTTGGGATTAAGACTGCAATGATCCGTTTTAACACAGCCAATTGTGGCGCAGCTAAACCGACGCCCCCACGTAAGGCTAGTTCTTCTGCTTTCACGGGATCTTGGCTATTTTCTAAAAATTCAAGCATCGTTTGGCCCAATTTTTGATCTTCTTCACTTAAGGGAAAAGGAACAGTTTGGGCAGTTTCCCGCAAAGCAGGGTGGCCTTCACGAATAATATCTTTCATTGTAATCATAATAAGTAGACTTCGCTCTCTTTCATCAAAAAATCAATCCCTAAAGGAAGGGATCTTTACTTGGTTAGTTTACCATAAAAGCATAAAAAGAGGCAAAAGAGAAATCAAAAACCTTTCTTTTTACCAAAAGTTAAGAAACATCTGAAATACTTCATCTACCGGACACTTGAATCCTACGAGAAGAGTGGCGTTTAGGAAGGTGCAAAAAAAATCACAAAAAAATCAATCCTTTTAGCTTGAGCTTTTTGTAAAAAAAAGCTAAAATGACAGAGTGTCATATGACAGGGTGTCATAGAGAGGAGGAAGAAGGATGCCGACAGAAACCTTTTTTAATTTAGCGAAAGAAAAACAAGAACGCATCTTAAAAGCAGCAGAGCGAGAATTTTCGCGAGTCGGATTAAAAGAAGCTTCGATTGCACGAGTGATTAAAGAAGCGGATATCTCGCGTGGCAGTTTTTATCAGTATTTTGAGGACAAAGAGGATTTATACTATTATTATTTTCAAACGTTAAAAACCAATGGGCATCGTTTTTTGATGCAAGCGATTGAAGAAAATCAAGGCGATTTATTTGCAGGGGTAGAAGAATATTTCATGCGCTTGTTGCCCGAAGTTTTTGAGGGAGAAAATCAAGCTTTTTTTCGGCATTTGTTTATGAATATGGATGCACATGGCTTCCAAAGGGTCATACCTTATCTCGAAAAGAAACAAAACAGGCAACTGGAAGATCATGCAAAAGCGATGAAGCAAAATCAAGCGCATCTGATTCAGGTGGTGAATCGAAGCAATCTTGCCGTAGCGAATGAAGAAGAGTTATTGCTACTATTTAAAATGCTGATGCATGTTCTTTTCTCAACGATTGCAGAAGGTTACCGCGAACAAAACAAGCAGATAGACACGACACTTGAACGCATCACTCAGCGTTTTTTAACGAAATTACAATGGCTCAAAGCGGGCGCAAGAAAGGATGAATCAGATGATTAAACTAGTGAAACGCGTCTCACTCGTTTCGGCAATGATGGCTGTGTTATTTATGGTCGTACAAGTGATTTCCGATTTGTATTTACCAAATCTAACTTCCAATATTATTAATGACGGGGTGGCCAAAGGAGACATTGATTATATTTGGCGAACCGGTTTGATTATGCTCGGATTTTCTCTCATTAGTATTCTTGCAGCAATCGGAAATACCTACTATGCGACGAAAGAATCACAAAAACTTGGTCAAACCTTGCGTAGCGAAATGTATCGGAAGGTTGAACATGCGTCAATTAAAACATTTGATAAATACGGAACAGCTTCGCTCATTACTCGAACAACGAACGATATTAACCAAGTCGCTTTAGTGACACAGATGTTTTTACGGATGATGATTAATGCTCCGATTACCTTATTAGGAGCGAGTTTTTTAGCTTACCAAAAAGATGCCAAATTAACTCAGGTTTTTTTAGTTGTCATTCCAATTATGATTCTAGTGATAGGTACGATTATGTTCTTTGCAGTGCCACTCTTTAAGAGTATGCAGGAAAAAACAGACCGTTTAAACTTAGTTTTTCGGGAGAATTTAACTGGTGTGCGTGTGATTCGTGCCTTTAATAAAACAAAATATGAAGAAAAACGCTTTGATGAAGCCAATCTAGACTATACAAACACTGCAGTGAAAGTCAATACGATTGTCTCATCGATGATGCCTTTAATGACCTTAATTATGAGTGGAACAAGCGTTGCGATCACTTGGCTGGGGGCGCACTATATTTCAGATATGCAACTAGAAGTCGGAAATTTGATTGCTTTTATTTCCTATGCGATGCAAATTTTATTTAGCTTTATGATGTTTGCCATGCTCTTTGTCATGATTCCAAGAGGGCAAGCTTCTGCCAAACGGATCAATGAAGTCTTAGCAGAAGAAGATCATGTGTTAGACGTGGCGCACCCCGCAGAAATAACGCACCAAGGAGCAAAAGCTAGCCTTTCCTTTAAGCAAGTCAATTATCGTTATGAAGGTGCAGAAAAATTAACTTTAGAAAATGTCGATTTCCACATCAAATCAGGCGAAACCGTAGCAATTATTGGTGGAACGGGTTCAGGAAAAACAACGCTCGTGAATTTAATTCCACGTCTGTATGATATCGAAAGTGGGGGCATTTGGCTGAATGGTCAAAACATTGCGGAAGTTACCCAAAAAAATCTCCGTGAAAGAATTGGTTTTGTTCCACAAAAAGCGGTTCTCTTCATGGGAACCATTCGTGAAAATATGCAATACGGAAACAAGCATGCGACCGATGAAGAAATTTGGCAAGCTTTAAAAACCGCTCAGGCTGACGATTTTGTGCGTTCTTTACCAGAAGGCTTAGATAGTTGGGTTGAACAAGGCGGCGGCAACTTCTCTGGTGGTCAAAAACAACGACTCGCCATTGCTCGCGCCTTAGTAAAACCGGCCGATGTCTTTGTGTTTGATGATTCTTTTTCTGCCTTGGACTTTAAAACGGACGCGAAATTACGGGCGGCTTTAAAAGAAGACGTCACAGACGGTATATTGGTGATTGTTGCCCAACGCGTCAGCACAGTCATGGATGCCGATGTGATTCTTGTTTTAGATGAGGGACAGGTTGTGGGACAAGGGACGCACGAAGCACTACTTGCAACCAATGAAACCTACCAAGAAATTGTCGCATCGCAATTGAGAGAGGAGGATCTAGCATGAGCGAAAAAGAAAGAAAACCGCAAGGAGGCCGACCAATGAGAGGCGGTCCTGGACGTGGGATTGGAATGAAAGCGGAAAAGGCCAAAAACTTTGGACCGACCGTCAAACGACTTTTTCGATATTTATCCAAACGAATCGTGGCAATCAGTCTCGTTTTTATTCTAGCGGTGGCTGCAGTCATTTTCCAAATTCAAACACCGAAAATCCTTGGACAAGCAACAACCGAAATTTTCGCCGGCGTAATGAAAGGTGTCGAACAAATGAAAATGGGAGAAAAAATCACTCATTTTCCGATTGATTTTGATAAAATTGCGAAAATTATTGCCATTGTCATCGGCATGTATTTCATTTCTGCAATCTTCAACTTTGCGCAACAATTTATAATGACGCGTGTTTCTCAGCGTACTGTTTATGAATTGCGTCAAGAATTGGATGAGAAAATGAATCGCTTGCCAATATCCTATTATGATACCCATTCAAATGGAGACATCATGTCGCGTGCGATTAATGACATGGATAATATTGCGAGTACTTTGCAACAGAACCTGACGCAATTTGTAACGAGTATCGTGACATTTATTGGGGTTTTGTGGATGATGCTAACAATTAGTTGGCAGTTGACTCTCATTGCCCTCGTAACGGTTCCTCTAAGTCTCGTCGTGGTTATGCTGATTGCGCCAAAATCACAAAAATATTTTGCCGACCAGCAAAAAAGTCTGGGACGATTAAATGACCAAGTGGAAGAAACATATGGTGGACACACGGTTGTGAAAACCTTTAACCATGAAGAAGCCGATCAAGCCGTCTTTGAAATTGAAAATGAAAAACTTTACCATGCCGGTTGGAAAGCTCAATTTATCTCAGCCATGATTATGCCCTTAATGAATTTTGTTAAAAATTTGGGCTATGTTTTAGTGGCAGTCTTAGGGGGGATTAAAGTTGCCAATGGCCAGTTACCATTGGGAGATGTTCAAGCCTTCTTGCAATATACGAATCAATTTTCACAACCAATTACACAAATGGCAAGTTTAATGAATACGATTCAATCAACGGTTGCTTCTGCTGAACGTGTCTTTGAAATTTTGGACGAGGAAGAGATGCAAGACACCGCTTCTGGTTTACCAGTTGAAACGCAAACACCTTATAAAGTTTCCTTTGAAAATGTCCAATTTGGTTATACCAAAGAGAACTTATTAATGACTGGCTTCACACTTGATGTGGAACCAGGGGAAATGGTTGCAATCGTCGGACCAACAGGCGCCGGGAAAACAACGCTTATCAACTTGTTAGAGCGCTTCTATGATATTTCCGGTGGAAGTATTCGTTACAACGGGAAAGATACACGCGATTTTAAACGGGAAGAATTGCGCAGTCACTTTTCCATGGTGCTACAAGATACTTGGCTCTTTACAGGCACTATTTATGACAACATTTTATATGGGAATGAACATGCAACCAAAGAGCAAGTCCTTGCTGCAGCTAAGGCCGCCCATGTCGATGAATTTGTTCGGAAATTGCCTGAAGGTTATGATACCTTGTTAAATGAGGATGCCAGTAATATCTCTCAAGGTCAACGTCAGCTCATCACAATTGCTCGTGCCTTTTTAGCCGATCCAGATGTCTTAATTTTAGATGAAGCCACATCCAGTGTCGATACAAGAACGGAACACCTGATTCAAAAAGCGATGGGGCGTTTACTTGAAAAACGAACAAGTTTTGTCGTGGCTCACCGTCTTTCAACCATTCGCGATGCTAGCAATATTATCGTTATGAATCAAGGATCAATTGTTGAAACAGGCAACCATGAAAACTTAATGGCCAGAGAAGGTTTTTATGCCGAGTTGTATAATAGCCAGTTCTCAGAAGAAGCCGAATAATAAAAAGTAGTGAATGAAATGGCGTGCAATCAAAGAATAAGGAAGGGGGGCTGTGACATAAGTCCCAGAAGAAACCCAGAAAAAGGATATTTTATCCGCTTTTCTGGTTTTTTTGGTACAAAAAAAAAGAGCACAGGATCACTACTCCCGCACTCTAATCAACCACCCTCGAAAGGATGATACAAATGAAACCTAATTATAACATAAATCAAATGACTTTAGAAATTTCAACGAGCGATGGTATGTGTCAAGTTATTTGAGGTTGAATAAAAATTTGAACTATTGACAAGCAGCTATTAATATTTTTTCATTTAAGAATGCCTCAACTACGTTCGGCTGGCCTCGTCACTTATGATGGAAACCTGCTTCCATCATAAGTAACGAGGAGTAGTGGATAATTGATTTAAGGCGCTTGATAGACGGTCTAAAGAGGAGGTTGAGGCATAACCATACCCAATTCGCCCATTAAAGACACCTGTATGTAGAATAAATCGTGGTTTTCTTTGAACCGCATGCTTCATTTTCTTCCATCGTATTTCATTCTCATACACCTCATTCGGTAAATCATAATATTGATTCAACCAATCATCGAGCTCATGGTTTCGTAAACTATCAATCACTCAAATCATGGCATTTGCCCCTGTTTTTGTCCACAATCGACCTTGTCGCTTCATCCGATAGGTCATTTTTCGATGAGTACTTTCTATTGATCCAATACAGGAATGCTTATCTTGAACCCCTCGGGCTTTCAGTGGACACAAATATTGCCAATTTCGTTGAAGATACGCGGTTAAAAGGCGAAGTTGTTCCGTGTATTGTTCTTCATGAGCGTCATCAATCAACTTTCTGCAGTATCCAAACAAGCCTGTACACGACCAAAATCATATTGACTCACAGCCTCGATTAATTTCTTTTGAAGGAGAGGCAAAAAATTCAACCGTTCTTTGATTTTTTGGTGCACATGGTATTTATCTCTAAAATGTTCATGACGAAAACAACCTAAAGAAAGCTCTTCAAAGACGTCTTTTTCATAACCTGAACCGCCATCACTATTAGAAATAACGATGGTTTCTTTTAAGTCATACGTTGCTTGAAGATAAGCCATCATTTCTTTTTGTGCTTGTTTGCGATTCAGGTGACTTACAAAATGGGGACGAGTTAAGGTCGATCGATTACCGTTTTTTTCTCTTCCTTCCGACACTTGGAATCGATGGATTTCAAGACGTGTTTTTTGCTGACCTCGAATAAGTACGCCATCTCCTTCAAGATATAAAAAAGAAACTTTTTTCTTTGCTTGCATCCCTTCATATCGCTGTTCATGTGTCCTTTTCTCTTGAATGAGTTTCCCTGTCTTGATCACTAACTGTTGCACATTTTGGTGACTCATACTCTGAGTGGTTAAACAATCGATGGCTTTCGATACATGACGATACACCATCAGAGAACCAAGTTCGGAAACATTTCTAAGAACCAAAGAACTGTAACGTGTGCCTTTTCGAATACCTAAGAATTCATCCAGAGGATAACGAATGTTCCCTTCTTTATTTTTTAAGCGTCTTCGTTGACTTTGACGATTACTTTGATAACCTTCTTTTTTTAATTGCTCAAAAAGTTCATCATCAAGCTGTTTAAATGCTTGTTGAGCAATTAAACAAATGAGTTCGATAAAAAAGAGCATCATGGCTTTTTCTCGACTTAAAAATGTTTTTTCTTCCTTCATTAATTTAATTAAATCTGATATAATAACTTCCATAAGAAACCGCCTCTGTGATTAGTGCTTGCCAGCCCGATTATAGAATAACGGTTTCTTTTTTATTCGTCTACCCCTTACCTCAATAAATTTTACACTTAGAATTTTATCAAGACTTGTTTTATTGTTCGAAGGAGAATGACTACAAAGGATTGACAAAGAAACAGAATTTATCATCTTCTATGAAAATATCTATAAAATGCTACTGAAGTACCTTCCTCAAATCAAAAATACTTTTACGTTGCCTACGGATATCGTAATTTTTGATAATAATAGAGCTCGAATTTTAGTGAGTTTTGAAAACAAAGAAATAAGCAGGGAGCTCCAAGAGGAGCTCTCTGCTTAAAATGAACATTATTTAACTGTTTAAAAAGTCTTCCCCATCATTTGGCGTAGAGATTTTTTAAAATTAAATTTTAGTCAGTTAATATTATTTTCCGGAAAATCAAGATTAATTGACTAAATAAGGTGTTTTACATATACTTTCTATTGTTAAACTAATAGGATATATTTTCTTAAATTAAATTACATTGTTTTGGTGATTAAATGTCCAGGCAGTACCAGTCCCACGTTTAATTTTTAGAGTAAGAGTATTCCCCATTGCGTGAGGTCCATTATCAGGTGAAACATATTTAGTAAAACCTGTGTTATAAGACCATGAGTCTCCTGAAGGATATTTAGTAGCATTTTGAGCATTTAACATATCACTGCATCCATATACAAGAGTTAGTGAAGTTATTTGTATTCCCGATTGAGAAATTGAACGACCACCGGAAACTGTGTTCAATAAATACATAGTCTTACTGCTTACAATTTTTTTATCATAATAATTTGTTGACCATGCTTTCACAGAAATAGAAGAATCCCAAGCTTCCTCATACTTAGTACCAGCTGCTAAAGGAGATATATTACTTTCGTTAGCATTACTTGTATCGATTACTTCAGTTTGTACAAATGCCTCTTTTCCAGTAATATCTTCTACCAATTCAGAAATATCTATTGTATAGACTGGCAAGTTGTAAATAAGCCCTTCGTCACTAATAAACTCCGTAAATTTATTTTCAGATTGAGAAAATAAATTTACTTTATTTTCATTTAGAATACTATCTATATTCTTTTGAATATAATTATCTACATTGAAAATATCTTCTGCATCTAGGGAGGCGTCTATGTCAGTAGACGCCTGTATTGTCTGTGTTGAGGCCATTCCTAAAAATATTAAACTTACCAAAAATATTATTTTTTTCAATGGTGCACTTCCTTTCTATAGACCGAAAAAACAACAATAAAAAATATAAATTATATATCCTATTAGTTAAATTTTAGGTTACTCATGTAGAGCTAATCAAAACTAATCAGTAATTTGATATGTAATCGTACTAATATCATTAATTTTATTTTTTGAAGGAACTTGAGATGTACCTGGTTCTGGGTCATATTGAAAAATTTTTATAGTATGTGATCCTACAGTAAAAAATTCTGGGTACATTTCAGAATCATAACTTTCAACGACGGAATAAAGAGCATTTGTATTTTTGTTTTTAACATCTGTAATTGGAAAACCTGCATCAATTTTATCAAAATAAACTTTAATCGATTGCTTCGAATCTAGATTAGAGGCATTGATTTGAATAGTAGAGGTTTTAAGACTATCCAAGTTAGTACCATTTTCTATTTCTACTATTCGATCATTAATTATTGCGGAAAAAACTATATCTAGTTTACCAGTATCTTTTAATTCAAAAATATCAGTAACCTTATTGGAATTCACACATCCAGTACCTAAAAATAAAATTAAAGAAAAAGAACTAGTAAAAAAAATAGTCTTGAATTTCATTGAACAAACCTTCTTTTCATTACTCTATTTTTGTTTTTAATCTACGTTGCATTATAACTTAAGGATATCACTAATTTTAAAAAAAATCATTTAATACCCTTTCTCTTTATTTTAAAACTTAGTTATCTCACCTTTTTTAAATTTATCCATATTTTCACTCTAGATTTATGAGCAATGAGAAAAATAGAAATTACGATGAGGTTATTCAAGTTTTTGACCACGGTTGCAGAATCAAATCGAAGGCAGCAACAAGGAATTAAACTAGCGAAAGAGCGTGGTGTTTATAAAGTCCAACCTGTTCTTTATTCTCCAACCTCGAAAGACCTTCAAAAGCGAGTCGTCTATGGTTGGGTAATTTCTATGGGGGAATCAATCTCTCATGTTGCCAGGACCCACGTAATAACCAGACAAATAGTCTATCGAATTAAAAATGAAATTGCTGAATAAATAGGCAAATTTTCTACGGTAACTTTTTAGTTTAAATTTCTAGTTCTAGAAATAGTGCAACATAAAATAAAAAAGGTGACTAAAACTAGCATTAAAGATGAAATGTTTTTCATTTCTATATAGTCAGAAGCTGTTTTAAGAAGCTTTCAATTTATTATTAAGTGCTTACTATGTTCTAAGTGAGACAATAATTGTAAAAAAACATAATTAACCGGTTGATTTATATCATCAAAAGTTGATCTTAGGATACAATTTTTAAACGATTATCGCTTATGTAATGGAGGATAAATATTATGAAAAAATTATGTCGATTTCAAAGTAGTGAAAACGAAATCAGATATGACTTCTAATTCTTCCGTCAAATTGCTTGACGATATAAAGGCGAAGGCAATCTGAAGAACGATTGGAAAATGGATGGAAGACAATTTTAGCAGTACAAACTAAACATGATTTCAAAACTCTCCTTTTCATCATTTTTCCATCTCATTATTATTATTGTTTTTTTGGTATAAAATTACAGTTCGGATATAAAGATATAGCGTTAATATAAATATATGTTATAATTGTATTGTAAGCGTTTTTGTAAAAAAATCAAGTTGATTTTGTAATTTAATTATTTATAATCAGGAGGGAAAAAAGTCAAGTCCACAATCCTGTGTAAAATACTATACAATGCTCTCACTATTTTTTACTTGGTAAATTTAATATACTTTCTTGATGAAGAAAGCCACTCATCGTGTTGATCAATAAGGACTGCTCCGATTAAACGATTGGCTGAAGCGCAGTTTGGAAAGATACGAATAATTTTTTCTCTTCTGCGCACTTCTTGGTTCAATCGTTGAAGAAGGTCGGTACTTTTTAAACGGTTGTGGGCATTCTCAAATAGAGTATATTGAAAAGCATCTTCGAAGCCATTGTCCAGGTTTTCGCAAGCTTTTGAATATTTTATCTGATCGATATAGTCACTGACCAGGCGATTCTTAGCTTTCCGCGCTAAGTTGATATCTGTAAGTTTAAAGATCGATTTTATGGCCTCTCTAAAGGGTTTTGAATTCTTTTTAGGAATACTCGTAAGGATGTTTCTTAAAAAGTGAACTTGACATCTCTGCCAACTTGAATTTATGAACGACTGACGGATCGCAGAAACTAACCCTTTATGGGCATCGGAAATCACAAGTTCCGTTCTTCGTAATCCTCTGTTTTTAAGGTATTCAAAGAAATAGGACCAAGTATCCTCACTTTCTTCATTTTGAATCATGAATCCGAGGATTTCACGGTCTCCGTCTTTATTTATCCCAATAGCGATATGGCAACTTTTAGAAAGGACTCGATTCTCTTCCCGTACTTTTATATAAAGAACGTCTGTCATTAAGTATGGATAATCTTTCTCTGAGAGCAAGCGATTCTGCCACTCACTGACCATAGGATCGAGCTGTTCAGTTAGACTGGAAACAAAGGACTTAGACACCGATTTCCCACATAGTTCTTCTACAATTTTTGAAACTCTACGTGTAGAAACGCCGGAGACATACATCTCAATCATCGAAGCGAGCAAGGCTTTTTCATTTCTTTGATATCGTTCAAATATCGTAGGAGAAAACTTGCCATCACGTGTTCTAGGTACTTTTAATTCAAGTGTGCCAATACGTGTTGTATAGTTCCGCTCGTAGTAACCATTTCGCTGACTTTGTCTATTTTCAGACCGTTCATAATCTTCGGCTTGAATGTATTCGGTTCGCTGATTCTCCATTAATTGATTGAAAACTGTTGTTAAAATATTTTTAGATACCTCATCTTTTACGGAATATTCAATAATACTTTGAAGCTCTTCGCTATTCAGTATAAAATGTACTTGGGTCATGTAAAGTCCTCCTAGGTATGTTTTTGTGGTTAAAAACATTGTACCGTAAAAGGACCGTTACATGGCCTTTTCTCTTTTACACAATTATATGGACTTTATCACTTCTTTTTATTTTTAGTACCATTATTCTATTTAGCACTTTTTTCTATCTTGTTGGTAAGTCGGACAAAGAAAACAAACAAAATACAAAGAAGAGTTCAACGTACTTATCAACTGATGAAAGTGCGAGTTTATCTTCAACTTATTACGATCAAAAAATTGAAAGAGTAGTAGAGGTAGAAACCCAAGAATCAAAGGTTGAAACAAATGAAATATTTGAATTAAATTTAACAACTGGTCAAATTATTCAGTGGATTCAATCCGTATTGACAGAAATGGGAACTTGAATTTTCAAATCAGTTCGGTGTAGAGATTAGTTGGGAAGTCATATCAAAAAAATTCTTGATACTAGTCTGGTAAAAATCAGATATGCGGAGAATCCAATGCATGAAGCTTATCAGATAATGGAAGATTTAACAGGAACTTGGGCAGTACCACAAAGTGATAATATATTTACGATTCATAGGGATCGTACATGGACTACACATGTTTTTGGGGCGAGTGAAGATAGACAAATACCAGTCAGTATCATTTCTTACTACGCTGCCTCTAGAGTATTATATTTAACAATTGATGGTAAAGATTCCAAGGTATACATTATTGGTGATTATGATGAGTTGAGAATTGTGAACGACGGTGGAATAGGTACAAATTTTATTAGCATACGTGAGTAATACTTAAGGCCTAAATTAAAAATAAACTATAAAAGGGGCTGTGACATCTGTCACAGCCCCTTTGCTGTTTTACGAACGTTTGGCAGATAAACGGGCAACAAAAGGCTGCGTTTTTGGAAACTTCACGAAATTCGAGCAATTGAAAAAGCCACTTATTCGAATTTCTTTCCAATTTCTCAGAGAAAAACGACTTTTGTCACACCTTCTTTTTTTATGGGTTTTCAATTTTCACCATGGTATAATTAGAGTAATTAATTTGGAGAGGAAAGAAATGAATGACATTATCCTTAAAACACGTCACAGGCGGTTACGGCCATGTTCCTGTCTTAAAAGATCTTAGTTTTGAAATTAAGAATCATGAATTAGTAGGTTTAATTGGTTTAAATGGTGCTGGAAAAAGTACCACCATCAAAGAAATTATGGGGTTATTGCAACCTCAAAAAGGGACCATTACTTTAGACGGACTTAGTTTAAAAAATGATCCGGAAGCCTATCGTAAAAAAATTGGCTATATCCCTGAAACCCCGGTTTTATATGAGGAATTAACTTTGAAGGAACATATTGAAATTACCGCGATGGCTTATGATATCCCTCAAGAAATCGCCTTTCAACGGGCAGAGAAGTTACTGGCTATTTTTCGCTTAGAAAATCGAGTGGAGTGGTTTCCAGCGAATTTCTCTAAAGGAATGAAACAAAAAGTCATGATTCTGTGTGCGCTATTAACCGAACCAAGTTTATTAATTGTTGATGAACCCTTTTTAGGCTTAGACCCACTAGCGATTCACGCCCTATTAAAACTTTTCGACGAGATGAAGCAAACTGGGGTATCGATTCTAATGTCTACCCACGTGTTGGCAACAGCAGAGAAACATTGCGATCGTTTCATCATCTTGCATGAAGGGGAAATTCGCGCACAAGGCACGGTCCAAGAGTTACAAGTTGAGTTTGCCTTGCCGCATGCCTCTTTAGATGAAATTTATCTAGCGTTAACGAAGGAGGCGTGAGCATGACAAGCTTCTTTCAACAACGCGTTCGCTTGCATCAGCGACGCATGCAGCGTTATTTAAAATATGTATTTAATGACCATTTTGCTTTTACTATGACGTTTTTACTGGGAGGATTGGGGTATTATTATTCTGGCTTATTAAAAACCTTGCCTTCACCTTACCCTATCGGAAAAATTATCGTGCTGTTGTTTATGCTCCTGATGCTCCACTTTGGTCGTTTTGCGAGTTTAACGCAATTACCCGATGGTATTTTCTTATTACCTAAGGAAAAGCAAATGCGAGATTATTTAAAACAAGCCTTGATCTATAGTTGTTACGTTCCCTTTGGTGTGTTACTCCTGACAACTGCGATGGCCATGCCATTCATCGTGATTGCGACCGGGGGCTATCCTTTTTCCAGCGTACTTTTCTTTCTCCTTTTGAATTGGAGTTTGAAATTTAGTCATTTACTGATTCAACGCTTGGCTTTCTTTCAGGGAGTCGAGAGACAGCGCAAACAAGCCTATCTCATCTGGTTGGGGATCAGTGTCTTGATTTTTGCGACGAGTCTTTTTGCATCTTATTATCTGGCTCTTTTCTTTAGTTTGCTGCAGGTAGTTTTCTTTTACCAATGGCTATGGCTGAAAATGACGGCACCGATTGATTGGGAAAAACTCATTCAAGGAGAACAAACACGTTTGCGCCGCGTCTATCAGTTTATTCATTTATTTACCGATGTGCCTGAGATGCAAGGAACCATCAAACGCCGGAAATATTTTGATGGCTTCTTATCAAAAATCAAGTTCGAACAAAGGAACACCTATCTGTATTTGTTTATGCGACACTTTTTACGAGGGACCGAATATAGTGGCCTCTACTTTCGTTTAACACTCTTTGGTAGTCTACTGTTATTTTTTGTGACGGACTTTTGGTTTGTTTTAGGGCTGGGGAGTCTTTTTATCTATTTAATTGGCTTTCAACTATTGCCATTAAGTGAGCAATTTCGCTATATGACCACAGTGCAGCTCTATCCCATTTCACCTTCTCAAAAGCAAAAAGCTTTGCAACAACTCTTATTTGTTTTATTATTGGTAACGTCTTTGTTATTTGCTTTCATCACATTGTTTTCTTTGGCTTCACTTAGTCAAAGTCTACTTGTCTTAGGCGGTTACTGGTTGGTAGTCAGTGGCTTTATTTGGTTGTATTTGCCTTATCGGCTAAAAAAATAAAAACCAGCTACCCGAACATACATGTGCTTGACGAAGTTTGTTCCAAAAGATAAAATGAAAGTTACTGTCTGAAGAAATAAAGGAGGAGGCGTGAAGATGGATCTGCGATTAGATAGCGGTTGGAAAGTCCGGCCGATTAAAGGGGACACCGGAAAAACATATCTTGGATTAAATGCAGAAGAAAAAGTCTTCATTAAACGCAATACGACTCCAATGCTAGCAGCACTTTCAAAAGAAGGGATCACACCGAAACTGGTTTGGACCAAACGGATGGGAAATGGGGACGTCTTAACGGCGCAAGAGTGGTTGGATGGACGGATTCTAGCTTCTGAAGAAATCGGGGAACGCAATGACGTCATTGATGTCTTGTATCATTTGCATCATTCATACTCTTTGAGTAACATGTTGGAGAAAATGGGTGGAAAAACCTATACTCCTCAAAGAATGTTGCAAGAGTATCAAGCAGACTTGCCACAGACCTTACAAGAAAATCAGTTTTTGACGCTCGTCTATCAGTACCTTGAAGCGCAGACGCCAGCTTTTCAAAAAGCGGATAAAACCGTCGTGCATGGCGATGTGAACTGCCGTAACTGGTTAGTTTGTAATCATTACTTATATTTGGTCGATTGGGATTCGGTCATGTTTAGTGACTTATTTGTTGATATCGGGACAATTTTAGGTCATTACGTACCAACGTCGAATTGGAGTCAGTGGTTGATTAGTTATGGGATTCATCCAAATAGTGAAAATCTAGAAAAAACCTATTGGTACGCCTTATTAAGCCTATTACAAGAAATCAAGAAATACTATTTTAAAGGTGAGTACCAACAAATGAATCGTGAAATTTTACAATTAAAACGTATCTACATTTAAACACCAACGAAGTAAGAAGAGAGGCTGCTTGTCGCTTCTCTTCTTTTTAATCAGAAAGGATAAGAAAATGAGAGTTAGAAAACGTCAAGGAGCAGAAGTGTTAATCGCGACACACCCACAATATGTAGTTGATGAGCCACAAAAATGGAAGGGACGTTGGGCGGAGCGCTTTGGAAATGACCAACCAATTCATATCGAAATCGGTATGGGAAAAGGGCAATTTATCTTTGGGATGGCAAAAGCAAATCCTACGATTAACTATATTGGAATCGATATGCAAGTGAGTGTTGTCTCTTTTGCTTTAGACAAACTGATTGCAGAGGCATTACCGAACTTGCAGTTACTCCATGTCGATGGTTCTGAATTAACCAACTACTTTTCTGAGAGCGAGGTCGATCAAATTTATTTGAATTTTTCAGATCCATGGCCAAAAACAAGACATGAAAAACGCCGCTTAACTTATCAAACATTTCTGGCTGTTGACGAACAAATCTTACGTCCAGCAGGCGAATTGCACTTTAAAACGGATAATCAAGGATTATTTGAATACTCGTTAGCAAGTTTTTCGCAGTATGGCTTAATTTTGCAAAAAGTCTGGTTGGATTTACATGCCAGTAAGTTTGAAGGCAATATCATGACCGAGTATGAAGAAAAATTCTCAGCCAAAGGCCAACCGATTTATCGAGTGGAAGCAAAATTTCCTGATAAAACGAAAAAATAAAGCGTGAATTGAAAGAAAGAGAAAGCTACGATGAAAAATCGCTGGCTTTCTCTTTCTTTGTGTGACTCTTCTTTAGTTGAAACCCAACAAGAACTAGTCCTAGATAGGAAAGAGATGGAAAAAGACGAAAGTTTGTGAAAAGACAGGGAAATCAATTTGTTTTAATGAGGCGTGAAAATGGAGTCATAGAAAAAAATTTGCTAAGATAAGGAGAAAAGGAGGGTCGTAAAAGAAATACCAGATGGAAATCAGCGAGTCCATTCATCGGATGGAGACGTCTGGTCAAGTAGAACTGTCGTCGAATTTTTTCACTTCTTTGTCGTTTGGAATGAACGGGTCATCCAGCCTGTTTTTAAAATTGGAAGACCGAGCAAGGGTTGTCCCTTCAAAACAGCTTGCCGAATCGTCGGTAAAATGAAGCGAGTAGGGTTCGTTTGTTTGAAAGCGTTCTCCATAACATTCAGACACTTTTTCTAGCAAAGTTGATTTGAAAGGTGTCGTTGCCAATCGTAACATTGGGAAATGACGCTTGCGTGCCGTCATGTTTTTACAGCACGGATGATTCGGGAAATTAGGAATCGACAGGGGAGACAATGGGGCAGTTGGATTGAGGCAACCCGTCCCTTTTTTAGAAAAAGAGTAGACGGTGACTACAATACAGAAAAAAAGGAGTGTGTTCGTTGTGAAAAAACTGTCTATGGTCACACAAATTGTCCTCGCAGTTTTATTAGGGGTTGCTTTTGGGTTATTGTTCCCAACCATGGGATCCGGCTTAAAATTATTAGGGGATGCTTTTTTACGCTTGATGCAAATGGCGATACCGGTCTTGATTTTGGGCCAAATCATTCAGGCAGTCGCTGGCATTCAACCACAAGAATTAACAAAATTAGGCGGGAAAACCATTGCCGTCTTTGGTATTTCTTCTTTGTTAGCTGCCGCTTGGGGGGTCTTTATGGCCGTTGCTTTCCAACCGGGAAAAGGAATTGATTTGTCTGGGGCCAAAGATTTAGGCATCCAAGTACAAGAAATTTCTGCGGGAGAAACTTTTTTAAATTTTTTACCTACAAATATTTTTACGGCCTTGTCCCAAGGTTCGATTATTCAAATTATTGTATTTTCACTTTTTTTCGGTGTCGGCTTAAATCGCTACTTGCAAAAAAGACCAGAAACCAAATTGTTTGAATTGCTCGTGGACTTTAATGAAGTCATCATCAATATTATTCGCTATGTTATGGTCCTCGCACCAATTGGTATTTTTGCATTGATTGCTTCAACAATTAGTAGCTTAGGCTTACAGATTATTTTGCCCTTATTAAAGTATTTAGTTATCTATGGTATTGCCACACTGCTATTTATTGGCTTATGGCTACTCGTCTTAGCAATTTATTGCCAATTAAATCCCTTACAAATCGTGAAAAACATGCGGAGTATGACCGTCATGGCCTTAGCCACGACGTCATCGGCGATTACATTGCCGATTGCAATGGAAGAATCAATTGAAAAACTGGGCTTGAGCGAGCGCATTACCAATTTAGTGTTACCTCTAGGGATGTCACTCAATAGCAATGGTTCTGCGATGCATATGGCGATTACGGTGATGACGATTTCTCAAATGTATCAAATGGATTTTTCAATGGCAAAAATGGTCACGGTCGCGGTCACTGCAACTTTCGTTTCTCTGGCCAATGCAGTCGTTCCCGGTGCCGGGTTAGTTTCCTTAGCCATCATCGTTCCTCAACTAGGATTGCCAATTGAAAGTATTGCTATTTTTGCAGGTGTCGAGTGGTTCGTCGGCATGTTGCGTACCTTCTTAAATGTGAATTCAGATGTCTATTCAGCCATCTTAATTGCACGGACGGTTAATGAAATTGACGATACCGTTTTTAATCAAAAAGCGAATGAACAAGTGTAGATGGAAAGACTCAAAAGCAGGTACTGGCTTTGAAAAGGAACAGTGAAATGGTTTGATAAAAAAAAGGAGAAGTTGTCCCGGTGTCAATTTCTCGAAGGAGTGAATCGCAATGAATCGTTACAAGAAATGGTTTTTGCTGTGTCTGGTCGGGGTGCTTTCACCTGTGACTGTTTTTGCAGCAGAAATGGATGAAATTGTTGCCCCCGGTGGTTGGTTCGGTGTGCTGACGATCGTGCCACTCGTTGTCGTACTGGTCTTGTTGTTTTTAAAAGTGGATATGATTATTGCTGGAGTCGTTGGCGGTCTTTTAGCCATGCTGATTGGCGGTATTGGTTTAGCTGAAGCCAATGCACAACTATTGGAAGCCATTCCAACGATGCTGGGTATTACCGTACCGATTATTAATTCAGCCATCGCCATGGCCGTCTTTAAGTCTGGTGGGTATTCTGCCGCACTGACCTTAGCTAAGCGCGGTACCAAAGGGAAAGTCGAACTGGTTGCCGTCTTTATTGTTCTCTTGCTCGCGGCAGCCACCTACATGTCGGGCATCGGTGGTGGGAGCGCGATGGTCATTGCTCCGCTAGCCTTTGCAGCTGTAGGTGTCGTTCCAGAGTTAATTGCAGCCATGTCTCTTGCTGCTGCGGTTTCATTTACGACATCACCTGCGTCACTAGAGTCCAGTATCGTTTCACAATTAGGCGGATTCGATGTAAGTACTTACGTCGTAACCATGCGTCCTTACTGGTTGCTCTTTGTCGTACTGGCTCTTATTTTAGCTTATTGGGGGACAAAACGTCGAGAAGTAGGCTTTAAAGAAGATGCCAATGATGAATTTACCGCAATGACAAATGGTCAACTCTTTAAAGTGACCTTTCCCGCAATTTTCTTATTGTTTGCTGTCATTTTTGGTCCGCTAGTCAATCAAATGGTCGGTCTGGCAATTTTTACGCCCTTGGTTTACATGGTTGTCACGTTAGCTTTGATTTATTTGTGTACGAAATTTAATTTAAATGAAACAGTCGAAGCGATGATTGATGGTTCGACCTATATCTTGACCCGTTTGTTCCAAGTCGGCATTTTTCTAGCTTTTATTAATGTCATCGCCCAAACAGGCACCTTTGCCGTGATTGCGGGAGTTGCCAAGGAGGCTCCTGGGGCAGTCGTCGTTCCAGTCGCTGTTTTAACCGGTGTCCTAATCGGCGTTCCTGCTGGCGCCTATGTTGGCTCCGTCTTAACCTTAGTGCTACCAGTGGCGATTTCATTAGGCTTTAGTCCTCTAGCACTTGGATTTGTCACAATGGGGGTCGGACTAGGCAGTCAGATGAGTTTTGTCAACATTACGATGCAAGCCTTGTCTTCTGGCTTTGATTTACCGATTCTAGATGTTGTAAAAGGCAACGTCAAGTGGATTAGTCTCGCTGCCGTCGTGTTATTAGTTATTTCACTCGTGTTAGGATAAGAAGGAGGAAGAAGAAAAAATGGATTTATTAATTCAAAATGCACGGATTGATGATCAAAAAGCACTCACTGATATTGGGATTCACGAAGGGAAAATCGTTCAATTGGCAGCCAATCTCCCGGCAACAGCCAAACGGGTGATTGACGTTGCAGGAGCAGTCGTTATCCCTGGATTGGTTGAAAGTCATATTCATCTGGATAAGGCGCTAATTGCAAGCCGCAAACCGAATCAATCGGGAACACTAAAAGAAGCAATTGAAGTGACGGCAGAACTCAAGCCAACCTTTACCAAAGAAGACATTTACGAACGGGCAAAAAAAGCACTGGAGATGATTATTCCCAATGGGGTGACTGCGATTCGAACGCACGCGGAGTTTGATCCTGCGCAAGGTTTTACCGGATTTGAAGTTATTTTACAATTAAAAGAGGAATATAAAGACTTGGTGGACATTCAAGTGGTTGCTTTTCCACAAGAAGGGATTTTTAAAGCGCCAGGAACCAAAGAAATGATGTATCAAGCGATGGATATGGGAGCCGATGTTGTAGGTGGCATCCCTTATAACGATGCCCCAGCCAACGATCATATTGACTTGATTTTTGAAATTGCGAAAAAATATGACAAACCAATTGACCTACACCAAGATTTTGCAGATGAAGCCGATCAGATGAGTATTGAGTACCTCTGTCAAAAGACGATCGCAGAAGGGTATGAAGGGCGGGTTTCTGTTGGACACTTAACGGCATTACATGCGTTACCAAATGAAAAACTCCAACCAATCATTGAGTTGATGGCGCAAGCACAAATCAATGTGATGGCATTGCCGGCAACCGATTTACATCTAGGTGCGCGCAATGACGAATACAATGTCCGTCGAGCAGTAACGCCAATTCGTAAATTACGTGATGGAGGCGTGAATGTCTGTATTGCGACCAATAATATTCGAAATGCATTTACACCTTACGGCAATGGGGACCTTTTCCAAACCGCCATGTTGGCGATTCCGGTTGCCCATCTAGGAGGCGCCGATGATTTACCAACCGTATTACCAATGATTACCGAAAATCCAGCCAAGGCGCTAAAACTAGAAGGTTATGGGATTAAAGAAGGCAATCAAGCGAATTTAGTCGTCTTAGATACGAAACGGGTTCATGATGCGATTATTGATCTTCCTATCCGTCTTTTTGTCATTAAAGATGGCCGTGTAACGGTTGAAACCACGAAAGAGGTCAAAGTGAATCGTTAAGACATGCTTGTCAGCACGCACAATATTTGTGTGTGCTGTTTCTTTTCAAAAACCCATCAAAAGTCTGATAGACAACTTCTTTTACGAGCGATACAATCAAAGGAGGAAGAAAAATTGAAAAGAGGAGATGGGCTAAAATGATCGAATTTCAACAAGTGAGTAAGCAATATGGCGAGAAAAAAGCTTTGGAAAACTTAAACTTAACCATTCGACCGGGTGAAATTTTTGGTTTTCTTGGTCATAACGGTGCAGGAAAGTCTACGACGATTAAGAGTCTCGTTTCAGTTATCGAGCCAACTAGTGGCAAAATATTGGTAGACGGTCAAGAGTTAAGTCAAAATCGGTTAGCAATCAAGCAAAAAATAGGCTACGTCCCCGACACACCGGATTTATTTTTACAGTTGTCGGCAAGCGAGTACTGGGATTTAATTGCCGCAGCTTACGAGATGCCGCAAGAAAAAAAGGCCGCGCGGATAACCGAGTTGGCGACTTTATTTGATCTCTTGGACCACCAAGAAGCAGCGATTGGAAGTTTTTCGCATGGGATGCGTCAAAAGACGATTTTGATTGGAGCCTTATTACCCGACCCGGCAATTTGGGTGCTAGATGAACCAATGACTGGCTTAGACCCGCAAGCCGCGTATGATTTAAAGGAAATGATGAAGGCGCACGCAGCACGTGGCAATACGGTCATTTTTTCGACCCATGTGCTGGATACTGCGCAACAACTTTGTGATGAACTTGCTATTTTAAAAAAAGGGCGATTGATTTATCAAGGCAATACGGATGATTTATTGGCTCAATCCCCAGGAGAGTCTTTAGAAGCAATTTATTTACAAATGGCTGGTAGGAAAAGTGAAGTCGATATTCAAGTAGGCGGTGAAGGCAATGAATAAACAAAGGTTGTTGGCTTTAATGCGAACGTCTTTACTTTATACGAACCCTCAAGCGACCGATCAAGCTAGAAATAAAGGGAAATCAGGAAAAAAATTGACACGGAGCTTAATGTTTCAATATGTCTTTGTGGGGCTTTTGTTTACTGTCTTATATGGTGGCATGCTTTTTAACCTTGATTTTTCACAACTTCCAGGGTATTTCACCTTATATGTTGGCCTCTTTGGCTTATTGACGGTTTCTCAAGGCATTTCAGTCATTTATAATATCTTTTTCGAAAGCAAAGATTTAGCGGCCTATTTACCTTTACCCATTCGTCAGTCGGAAATTTTCTTATCAAAAATTTTAGTCGTGACCTTGACCGTTATTCCGTATCTTTTACCTTTACTCGTATTGTTTAGCTTAACCGCTTGGCAAGCAGGGCAATTACTCCTGGTGGCTGTCATTTTTGGTGTCCTTGTTTTTGTGTTGTTTGTTGGGATTTTGTTAGCTTTCTGTGCATTGATTGTTCTCGGGTTAACGCGGACAAAAATTTTTCGAAAACATAAAAAATTGATGACGACAGGCTTAATGTTTTTAACGACGATTTTGGCAGTTGTCGGTATTTTAATGATGCAATTATCAGAGACGACCGCTGAAGGGGGGAATGCCCTGATAAGCGACCGTGGAGAAATTCTTCCTTTTTCGCCAATCCATTGGGCGCTAAGTCAAACCTTTCGTGGGCAAGGATTGCTAGGTTGGGTGCTTTTAATCGGTGTTTTTTCCCTACTGGCTGTCTTGCTAAAAGTCTTTTTCTTACCACGTCTATATGAACAGTTAATCGAGATTTCTGCGACAGAAACCTTTCAAAAACGCAAACGTAAGGAACATCAAACGACGAAGCAACTCTTGCGTTCTTACAACTTGCAACTAATAAAAGAACCCAACATTGCCATGCAAGTATTATCAAGTTCATTGGTCTTACCCGTCGTCATGTTGGTGTCTGCTGGCGGCGTCATGACACGCTTGCTGGCGGATAGTCTTTCGTTACACTTTATCGGCGTTGTTTTTGTCGTTGGGCTCTTTGTGGCCTATATGTCTTGTAACCAAACGTCTTTTGTTGCCAACCTCATTTCACTGGATCGAGAAAATTATGACTTTATTCAAACCCTCCCTTTATCAAAAAAAACTTATTTAAAACAAAAATTCCTGATAGGGTTTGGGATTCAAGCGCTGTTAACAAGTGTCATTTTATTGGGGGCAGGCTTGTATTTGAAAATCTCTTGGATACTGTTGCTGGCAGCCTTGCTTGGTGGCTTACTGGGTAGTTATCTCTTAAGTTTGTTTTATTTTGCGCGTGACTATCGTCTGTTGTTGACCAATTGGACAAGTGTGACACAGCTCTTTCAAAGAGGGGGCGGCAACCTTTTAATGGGCCTATTGATTTTCGTAGGGATGTTCGTCGGCTTTGCCATCATTGGTGGTTATGCTTTTGCGACCGCCGTTTTGCCCTTTGCTCCCTTGACTCCGCTAGTACTTGGAGGCATTCTCTTACTTTCTGGAGGCATCCTCTATTTTTACCAGGTTCGCTTTTGGGAGCAATTAGAAAAATAGTTATCAGACGACAAAAACGCTGGTCAATCCTCCCTCGATTGGCCAGCGTTTTTGTTTATTTATTTATTTAAGGCTTGCGATGGTTTCATCAAATTCCTGTTTGATTGCAGCTAATTTGTCTGGATTTTCAAGCAATTCAAGAATTGTTAATGATAACCCTTGAGCGGCTTTAATCAATCCTTTTTTTCCATCAGGTGAAATGGTAGCATTGGCCATTTCAACGGTATGAGCATTGACTTCTTCTCCGCAAATTTTGATGAAACCTTGGATGGTTGGGCAGCGATAACTGACCGCGCCGACATCAGTTGAACCTGTTGCGACTTCATCTACGGGGTGAATGTCCGTTAATCCTAATTCTTCATATTTTTCGGTCAAGACGTCAGCCAATAAGTAGTTAATGACCGTGTCTTCATAGGGACATTCGTAGGTTGACGTTTGATAGGTTACGCCATTGGCAGCACAAATGCCATCAACCGCTTGAATCGCTTTATCTGTCATCGCTTTGGCATAGGCCATTGTCGGTGCCCGGAAGTAGTACTCAAGTGATGCATACGCTGGAATAACGTTTGCTGCTTCGCCACCGTCTTTTATCACACCATGAATATAGGTATGCGGGTTGGCGAATTGACGAATTAAGTTAATTTGCAAGTAACTCATGACAGCCGCATCTAGAGCGGAAGCCCCCGATTGAGGTTTGCAAGCATGGGCGTTCGTTCCAAAAAATTCAAATTTAATCGGATTTAAAGCAGACGAGCGACCGCCGACGCCATTATGGCTGCCTGGATGAACCATTAAAGCGACATCAACCTCATCAAAGACGCCAGCTTCGGACATACTGACCTTGCCGCCAAAATTTTCTTCTGCAGGTGTACCTACGACTAGTAGTTTACCGCCAAAGGAATCGATGATGCCTTTAATGGCTTCGCCTGTCGCTACGCCAATTCCGGCAATCAGGTTATGGCCGCAACCATGTCCGACTTCTGGTAGGGCATCAAACTCACACATGACTGCAATCGTGGGACCTGGTTTGCCTGTATCGTATTCACCAAGAAAACCAGTTGGAACGATATAACCAGAAGTGGTCTGAAACCCCGCCTGGTCTAAATAGTTTACGAGCAAGGCCATCGTTTCGAACTCTTCATTGCCAATTTCTGGATTGTCGTACATTGTTTGGACCAGCGCCATGTAATCGTCAATTTTATTTTCAATGGATGCTAAAATTGTTTCTTTGATCGTTTGAGTAGATGTTGTCATGTTCAATTGCTCCTTTATTTTTTATTCGACGGCTTCAACTGCAAGTTCGGTATATTCTTTCCGCCATTTTTCTAAGTTGCCATTTTCTAAGTTTTCTTGAATGACTTTGTTTGCCACTTCGATTAAGCTTGCGTTGTCATTGCTCTTTGGAAAGCCAATCACGTTTGTCGCGTATTTCTTATCGACATCTAAGTCAAAGGTTTCTTGTGGCAAAATCGTTAAATCAGGGAAGGTTGCTAACATTGGAATCACGTGTGAGGTTGACACTGTAATAACTTCGACGTCACCGGAGTTTAAAGCGAGAATGGCTGCATCCATTGTGCCAAATTGCTTAATTTTCTTTTCATCCGTGATGGTTGTCGCAAGTTCATACTGGATAGATCCGCCTTGCGCACCAACGGCTACTTTTGCTGCTTTTAATTCCTCTAAGTTTTGATATTTTTCGGCATTTTCTTTGGTCATTAAGACACCTTGGAAGCCATCAGCGGCCTCTTGTTGATAGCCATCAGAAAACTCCATGACTTGTCCTCTTTCATCCGTCCCTACAAAAGCTGCGATCCCTAAATCGACGCTTCCTGTTTGGATGTTTGCTAAAACACCATTAAAATCGGTTGGCTTAATTTCAAGTTCGACACCAATTTCATCCGCGATTGCTTGAATTAAGGCGATGTCGCTACCAACAATTTCTTTTTTACCATCTTTTAAAATATAAAACTCTGCGGGTGGAAAGTCTGGCGAAGTCGCCATCACGAGTTTACCAGCTGCTTTGATTTTGCTTAATTGATCGGTTCCAACCGCTGCGCTACTATCTGTTTTTTCATTGTTTTCACCGCTTCCGCAAGCAGCAAGTAAGATCAGTGATAAGAAGCCAACCATGGCTAATTTGATTTTATTTTTTTGTTTCATTTGTTTTCCTCCTAAGTAAGTGGTTTTTGTCTAAAAAGTAATTTGATCGAGAAAGGCTTTGGTTCGTTCTTCTTTTGGATGTTCAAAAATTTCAGTCGGTGTTCCTTCTTCAACGATGACCCCTTGATCGATAAAGAGTACACGCGAAGCGACTTTTTTCGCGAAATTCATTTCATGGGTAACAATGACCGTCGTTAAATGTCCTTTTGCTAAGGCTTGAATTACTAGCAAGACTTCTTTTACCATTTCCGGGTCTAATGCAGAAGTCGGTTCATCAAAAAGCATGACTTCAGGTTCCATCGCCAAAGCTCGAGCAATAGCAACCCGTTGTTTTTGTCCACCAGAAAGTTTATTTGGATACGTGTCTTTTTTATCCAAGAGGCCAACTTTTTGTAAGAGTTCTTCTGCAATTTTTGTGGCTTCAGCTTTGGATAAGTTTTTTAATTTCATTGGTGCAAGAATAATATTTTCTAAGACAGTCATATTCGGAAAGAGGTTAAAGTGTTGAAAAACCATCCCAATATGTTGACGAATTTGATCAATTTCTGTTTCTTTTAAATCTTTTTCGGTTAAGGATTGGTCTTTAAAGAAAACATCGCCACCGGTTGGTTGTTCCATTAAGTTCAAACAACGTAAGAAGGTCGATTTTCCTGAGCCAGAAGGCCCGATGATTGCAACGATTTCTCCTTTTTTAATTTCGGTTGTAATGCCTTTTAAAACTTTTAAATTGCCATAACTTTTTTGAAGCTTGCTTGTTTTAATCATAAATGCTTAACCTCTTTTCTAGTTGTTTCATTAAAGCAGTTAATGTGAATGTTAGGAAGAAGTAGATGATTGCGACAACAATTAAAGGTTCGAAAATGGAATAGGTGGAAGCTTTAATAATGTTGCTTGTATACATCACATCGAAAATCCCAACGACTGAAACAATCGAAGATTCCTTAATCATTGCAATAAACTCATTACCAAGACCAGGTAAAATGACTCGGATTGCTTGTGGAATAATGACTGCGTGCATCGTTTGTTTTCGACTAAGCCCAAGTGAACGTCCCGCTTCCATCTGGCCTTTATCAATGGCCTCTAAGCCGCCGCGTAGTAATTCGCAAATATAGGCGCCGGAGTTAATTGATAAAGCAACGACGGCAGTGAGAAATTCACGCGAACCATATGTTTCTCCCAAGAAGGGGAGAGCTGGAACGGTGAGCCCGATTAAAGGCAAACCATACAACCAAATGTATAGTTGAACGAGTAAAGGGGTTCCTCGAATAATTTGTGTATAAGCTGCTGCAATGGCTTGTAAGATTTTTTTCGGTGATTGTTGAAGTAAAGTTGCAAGCAAACCAATGATTGAACCTAGGAAAACAGTCATTAAAGAGAGGACGATCGTTACGATTGTTCCGTCAATGAAGGTGGGAATCCATTTGACCAGTTTGCCAAAATCAAGTGCGATTGCTGCGAATAAATAAAGATTCATAAAAGGCTCCTTTCGTAAATATTCATCAAAGTCTGTATATATGAATATTTCAGGGGTTAAATTTGTATAATATGTATAATAATCCTATTTAGAAAATAAAGCAAGCTTTTTTTGTATTTTTATTCAATTTTAAGTTAAAAATATTATATTTTATACAAAAAATGAATATGCGAGAAAGATGACAAGGGGGAAAAGATAAGGTACTCTTAGTAGAAGAAAGAAATTTAGGAGGAGAAAAAATGACACTTACTACAAGTTATCAATTAAACAATGGCATGGAAATTCCAATCGTTGGTTTCGGAACTTGGCAAACACCTGATGGAGAAGTGGCAGAAGAAGCGGTTTTAGCGGCTTTAAAAGCAGGTTATCGGCTGATTGATACGGCAGCAGTCTATGGAAATGAAGCATCAGTCGGACGAGCAATTAAAAAGAGTGGCCTGGCACGCGAAGAACTTTTCATTACAACCAAACTATGGAATGACCAACGAACGTATGAAGCGGCGCGCCAAGCGATTGATGAGTCACTCGAACGTCTAGGGTTAGATTTTATCGATTTGTATTTAATTCATTGGCCGAATCCTAAAGCGTATCGTGAGAATTGGCAAGCGATGAATGAAGCGTCTTGGCGTGCGATGGAAGAAGCGGTCGAAGCGGGAAAAATCAAAGCAATCGGTGTTTCGAATTTTCATCCGCACCATTTAGCGCCATTATTAGAAAGTGCTAAAATCAAGCCAGTCGTAAATCAAATCTACTTAAACCCGAGTGATCAACAAAAAGAACTGGTTGCCTATAATGAAAAACATCAGATTTTAAGTCAAGCCTATAGTCCATTAGGAACAGGTCAAATTTTCGAAATTGAGGAACTTCAAGAATTGGCAGACAAGTATCAAAAAACCATTGCACAATTGGTTTTACGTTGGAGTATACAAAAAGGGTTTTTGCCTTTACCAAAATCGGTCACAGAAGAACGAATCATTGAAAATACCATGCTTTTTGATTTTGAAATCACTGAGGCAGATATGAAAACCATCGACCAATTAGAAGGGCGCGCAGGAAGTGCTGGAAATCCAGATGAGAAGGACTATTAAAAAAGAGTCATTCGTTCGCCCAAACAAGCCATTTCTTTCGCATTCCTGTGAAGTGTAGTGCTTTTCCAAAAGTTCGACCGAAAAATCGAACTTTTGGAAGGCACTATTTTTATTCATTTTAACGTTTCGACGGAAGAAGGCAAGTGAAAAAAAGAAGGAGATTTATTTGAAAGAATCCTCGTTTCAGCGTATACTGCTCCATGTATCTTTTGAACGAGGAGGAGAAAAATGGATTTTTATCAAGCATTACAGTTGCCACCCTTGATGCTAAAACAGAAAATAAAAGAAGGGAAAAACCAAACTGAAAAACGTTTTTATCAAACAGCGATCGTGATTCGTTCTTTTTTGATGGTGGCTTTTTCCATTGCCTACATCTTATTGATGACCACACTTTTTGGACAGGAACAAAGCACGCTTGCCGTCGTGTTATTATGTATGTTGCTGAGCTTGCGCGTGGTTGATTTTGGTTATCGTGTAGAGCAAAGCTTACTTGGTTTGGCGGTCGTGTTTTTATTGCTTTTGTTTGCCCCTCAAGTGGCTGCAGAACTGCCACCAATCCTGCAATTTTTGTGTCATCTAAGTGCCTTATTTATAATTTTTTTGTTGACCAGTTATGATCGACAGTTGGGGAATCCTAGTTTGTATGGATTTTGTTATATTTTTTTAGTGGGAACCTTGCCGGGCAAAGAATTTTTTGCCAACCGAAGCCTGTTAATGTTTGGAACATATGTCTTTTTCGGTCTTATTTATTTCCGCAAACACCGTCATAAACATCGGAACTTGCATTTTCATCAACGTGTTTTTAGCGAGCGATTTTGGACGGAAAACAATCTTTTTTTGTTTTGTTTGGCTTTAGGAATTAGTCTTTTTTTCTTATTGATGGCGTATTATCCAATGGAACGTTCGATGTGGGCAGGATTTGCTTGTTCGTCCTTGTTAGCCGGGCAACGCAATCAACTCCGAAGTCGCTCAAAGGATCGTGTCTTGGGAGCCATCCTGGGTTCGTTGGGATTCTTTCTTTTGCTACTCGTGTTACCGGAAAAAGGATTCTTTTTAATTGGGCCCTTGGGTGGTTTTGCACTGGGACTGGTTACGACTTATCGCAACCAGACAATCATTAATTGTTTCGGTGCCTTGTATTTAGCCCGCCAATTTTATGCTGTCGAAGTTGCTGTTGGGTTGCGTATGTTCGCCAATCTCCTTGGAGTGGTATTCGCCTTAGGATATCTCTTGAGTCTGCGTTTGCTTTTTCAAGTAATTCAACCATTAAAAATACGTTTTTCAAAAGAAATCGACTAGTGAAAAAAAACGACAGGCTACGAGGCATCCATCTGAATCGAAACAAGGAAGCAAGAACCGTGATAAAAACCACGAGTCTTGTTTTTTTCTTTGGCATTTTGAAAAAAATGGGAGACAAAAGAATCAAGAAAGATCGAATAAACGAAGCATGCGTCGTTCGTTCTCAAGCCTCTTGCCAGAGGGGTATGTTATAATAAAAGAGAGTGTAAAATAAGATTGAAAGGGAGGTTTTTAAAATGGATGATTTAAAGCAATCCATTCAGACAGTGTTCAAAGGAGCTTTTCAAGCCGTTGCGACATTTCCTTCAGCTAGTATCAGTGCCTTTCTTTTCATGCTGACGACGATGGTTCGCATTCAAGTTGATGGGATGCAGGCAGAAAAATATCAATTGCTATTTAACAGTATTCATTGGTCTTTAGGTCTGTGCGCCTTATTTGGCTTGCTCTTAGTTACCTATCTTCGTGGAGCGGGAAAATCGGAAAAATTAATCGGAGGCGCGCAATGGTTGACCCCAGTTCTTTTTTTTCTCACCTTTTCTAGTTTGTATTTCTTTGGCAAAGTCCAACCGAGTCCAGATAGTTATCGAACGTATCCGTATTTGAGTGCTTTGACCAATGCACGGATGGGTATTTTGTATGGCATTCTTTTTATCGCTTTTCTCTTGGTTGCCGCTCGACCTAAAAAACAACCGAAGATGGCACGTGCTGTTTTTATGATCCAAAAAGGTCTTGTCGTGACAGGAATCTATGGCTTGGTTTTGTTTGCTGGAACGTCAGCAGTCGCAGGAGCCATTCAAGGGTTACTCTACCCAGCGATGAGCTTTAAAGTATATCAATATTTAGGCGCCATGGTTGGCTGGCTTACTTTTTTACTCTTTCTAGGGTATCTTCCTGACTTTACAAAAGATGAAAAGGATGCCAAAAGACAAGAAGCGGAAAGCCAATCGAAATTTACGCACTTCTTATTTTCTTATTTGTTCGTTCCAATTACGCTAGCATTAACCGTTGTTTTACTGCTTTGGGCGATAAAAATTTTATTCCAAGGTGTTGGCGATAATTTCTTAACACTTTCAAGTATTTCAACGAGTTATGTTGTCATCGGTATTTGGTTGCACTTAATGGTGCAAGAGGCCGACAACAAACTTGCCCGTTTTTATTGTCAGGTATATCCATGGGCGACCTTGTTAATTTTGGTGTTTGAAGGCTGGGCTCTGGTAACCCAACTTCGAGTATACGGCATGCAGACGACCGAATATTATTTTGTGCTTGTTTGGGTGGTGGCTTTGCTGGCAGTGATTTTGTTACTTTGGCAAAAAGACCAAGGTTATCCTAAAATTTTCCTGTTGCTAATGGCTGCCATGCTGTTTACTGTTTTACCACTTGTGGGCTATCAAAGCCTACCTATTCGCCTGCAAACGCAGCGCTTAGAGAACTTATTAATTGAAGCCAACATGTGGGAGTCAAATAAAATTATTCCAGGAAGTGAAACACTCGACCGTCCGTTAAGAGAAAAAATCACACTCTCGGCACAATTTTTAGCCCGACAAGAAGCCGAAAAAGTACCCACTTGGTTAACGATTTCGGCTTATGACAGTCAAAGCTTTGAGCAAGTCATGGGCTTTGCTCCAATTCGTCCAAGGCAAGACAGCCAGCCACCGGTGAAAGACGAGACGCAGAGCATGGATTTAAGACGTTCCGAGCAAGCCTTGAATATTCAACCGTATACTTGGCGTTTGACCTTGCGTTATGAAGAAAAACAAAAAGGGCAAGTCGCATCTTTTACCGGTCATGAAGGCGATTATGTGATTTCCTGGTTAGAAAATCAAGAAGAAAACCAAGTACCGCAGATAAAAATTACTTTGAATGAGCAAGAAATCGTATCGGAAAGTTTGGCTCCTTACTTGGAACAGTTATTGGCAGAACATCCGCTACAACCATTATCTGAACAAACGGAAGCGGTCCAATTAGACGACCTGGCCTTTCCATTTTCGAGTGATTACTTTGATGGAATCTTTGTTTTCAACGGCATTGAAGTACGACTAGATCCTAAAAAACAAGAAAAAACGTATTGGTTTGATATCGAAGGAATCTATGTAAATGAAAAAGAGTCAGACGATTAAGAAGCCCTTTTAACGAAAACGACAATCAACCGCAAGCATTCTTATAGACGGCTGACCGATGAAAAGAACTGTGTTTTTTGAAACAGTTCTTTTTTTTGAGTGAAGGAAAATGAAAGAGACAAAGAAGATTGCTTTTTCTCTTGAGTATGCTATTATTAGTAAACAAAAAGATGTTTAGTGGGGGTGTGAGGATGGCGACGATTCGTGATGTTGCAAAAGAGGCGAAAGTTTCTCCAGCAACAGTCTCTCGTGTCCTAAATAATGATCCAACGCTTTCGATTTTACCGGAAACCCGAGAGCAGGTCTTATTGGCAGTACGAAAATTGGATTATAGTTTGACCAAAAATAAAAAACGCGTGTCGGAAAAAAAGAAAATCATCTTGATTTTGGCCGTGACACGTGAAGATGAATCAGAAGATACTTACTATCGTTCCATTCGTAGTGGAATTATTGCAGAATGTCGAAAACAAAAAATCGACATTACCAAGGAAATCTTAGTTGAAGAAATCCCTCAATACGAAAGTGAAATCAAGCAGCAAAGTGGCATTCTTTCGATTGGAACGGTGGAGGAAACCGTGTTAGATTATCTAGGAAAAATCAGCCGCCAATTGGTTGTCCTAGATGATCCAAAGGCAAGCAGCGCCTATGATGCCGTCTATATCGATTTATCGGAAGCGACAAGAACGTTATTAGCTTATCTTTTTGAAAAGGATTATCGAAAAATCGGCTTTATTGGAGGCGTAGAAGGGCGTCGGAGCTTTCAAGGCAAGCAAGTGTTGGGCAATGAAGTCCGTTTTGAAACGTATTTGCGCTGGATGCATGAAAAAGGGTTAGAAGCCCACATTCAATACGAACTCGGTGAATGGACGGTCAAGTCGGGTTATGAGACGGCTCAACGCCTGCTTCAAAGAGAGCAACTGCCCAAAGCGCTTGTTGTCGCAAGTGACCCCTTAGCCATTGGTGTTTACCGGGCCTTAAAAGAAAGAAATCTCCGCATTCCCGAAGATATCGCAGTGGTGAGTTTTGATGATATCGAAGCAGCAGCCTTTTTAACGCCTGCCCTGACGACGGTGCGCTTTTTAGCAGATGATTTGGGGATGATGGGGGTACGAGTCTTACTTGATCGGCTGGAAAATGGCGAGCGCCACCCCGTTCGAGTGGTGATTCCAACAACGCTTTATGAACGAGAAAGCGGCTAAAAAAGAAGGAAGATTCATAGAGTTGTGACCACCGTCGCAGCTCTTTTTCTTTTTGTCTAAAATAAGCCTTGACAGAATAACTAGTAAACGATATAGTTAAACAAAAGTTACTTGTTTCATAAACAAGAAAGAGAAGGAGTGGGTATTTTGTTTACTACGCATCAAAAGTATGAAAATCCGAGAATTGTCGAGGAGAACCGAGAAGCGCCACGAGCAAGTTTTCAATCCTATCGAATGAAAGCGGCGTCATTTGTTGAAGGAAGTTCACCAGAGGATCGACGCTCCTTAAATGGGCAATGGGACTTTTTGTTGACGGACAGTCCGTTGGATGAACCAGCAGCTTTCTTCCAAGACACACGTCACTGGGAAAAAATTGAAGTCCCTGGAGAATGGCAAATGCAAGGATTTGGCAAACCAAATTATACAAACGTGCAATACCCTTTTCCAGTCGATCCACCTTTTGTACCAAATACGAATCCTACAGGCTATTACGTCCGAACTTTTGACATGACAAAGATCGAACCAGATACCCGATATTTGTTGCATTTTGCTGGTGTTGAGACCGTTTTTGATGTCTGGGTGAATGGCCAGTATGTTGGTTATGGAACGGGTAGTCGTTTGGCTTCCGAGTATGACATTAGCCACTATTTAATCGAAGGCACCAATCAGCTACAAGTCAAAGTCCTACAGTGGGCGGCCATGAGTTATGTGGAAGACCAGGACATGTGGTGGTTAAGTGGCATTTTTAGAGACGTTTATTTACTTGAACGTAAAAAAGGGGAAATCATTGATTACTTTGTCAAAGGTCATTTAACGAATGCCTATCGCGATGGGTTATTGGCGCTTGAAGTTGTCTTCCAAGAACTCTTGCCTCAAACAACCCTAATGATTCGTCTATGTAATACAGAAAATACAGAAATAGCCAGCGTAGAAGTGACACCAGAAAAATTGACGGAAACCTTTGAGTTAGAACTTGCGAATGTACAGAGTTGGAATGCAGAAGAGCCTTACCTTTATACCATGTATCTGGAAGTCTTTATCGCAGGTCAACTCTTACAAATGATTCCGCAAAAAGTCGGTTTTCGTGAAGTCGCAATTGAAGAAGGACTTTTGAAAATCAATGGGGAACCAATTATTTTTAAGGGTGTGAATCGCCATGAGTGGCACCCGACGAGTGGACGCAGTGTTTCTTTGGAATCGATGGAAGCAGATGTCCAAATGATGAAAGCGTTTAATATTAATGCAGTCCGGACGGCACACTATCCCAACGATCCGCGCTTTTATGCACTATGTGATCGTTATGGCCTTTACGTTATTGATGAAAATGACATCGAAACGCACGGAATGGAATTGGTGGGGCGTTGGCATGAATTAAGTGACAGCCCTGATTGGGAGCCAACCTATCTCGATCGGATGCAACGAATGGTCGAAAGGGATAAAAATCATCCTTCGATTATTATGTGGTCGCTTGGGAATGAATCTGGATATGGCGTCAATCATTTGAAAATGGCTAACTGGACGAAAAAAAGAGATGACACACGCCTTGTTCATTATGAGGGCGAAACGCGTGAAATTTTCTCGAAGAATTTAAGGACTGAAAATGAAGCGGGAGATCTTTATTCCACTATGTATACGTCATCTGAACGAATGGCCGAACAAGGGAAACGTGTCGAGCTGCAACAACCGCATATTTTATGTGAATACGGTCATGCGATGGGAAATGGTCCCGGCGGCTTAAAAGAATACCAAGAAATTTTTTATCGCTATCCACGAATTCAAGGTGGCTTTATCTGGGAGTGGATCGATCATGGAATCCAAGGAAAGACATCCGAGGGCGAAATCTACTACCAATACGGCGGTGATTTTGGAGAAACCCCGCACGACAGCAACTTTGTGATTGACGGACTCATTTTTCCCAACCGCCAACCTTCACCGGCGTTATTTGAATTTAAAAAAGTAATCCAGCCGGTTGAAGGAACATTTGATTTGGAAGCACGAAAATTCACTCTCATCAATCGCTATGATTTTAAAAATTTGCAAGAGCTACAACCTGTTTTTCTACTAAAACAAGAGGATCAATGCTTATTCGAACTCGAAATTCCGCCCTTTCATTTAGCTGCGCGGCATCAGTTAACACTTGATCTGCCAGAGGAAGTTTGTGCAGCGCTCGATCAACTCGATCAAATACAAGGAGAAAGTGTCTTGTCGCTCTTATTCTTTGAGAAGGAAGAAAAAAACCGGACATTCTTCCAAGCGGTCGCCTGGGAGCAAGTGGTTATTCACAGCTACCAACAGACGATTCAACCAGAAGAAACGTCGGTGACCGTCCATGAGACACCGACGACTGTTACAATTAAAACAAAGCAACTCAGCTTAACTTTTAATCGTCTGAATGGTCAATTAGAAAAATGGTTGAATGCACAAGAGGAAGTTGTTTTACAAAAGTTCACGCCGCATTTCTGGCGAGCGATAACCGATAATGATCGCTTGGGAATCGATGAATTTTTTGCCCCGGTAGTCTTAAAGGAATGGTTGTCTTATGGAGTGCATTTATTAGAAGAACGGCTGGTGGCATTTGACAATCAGGTGGAAGCCGACCAAGTGACCGTTCGCGTACAAAGTCGCATGATGCCGAAAACAAAAGATTGGGGAATCGAATTGACGACCACTTATCAAGTAACCGCAGACGATGCGCTAAAGATTCACGTGAGCGGGCAGCCATTTGGTAACCATCCAGCTACTTTGCCACGAATTGGGTGGCGCATGCAGCTACCAAAAGAACAACAGTTGGTGACCTGGTATGGGAAAGGACCAAATGAAAGTTACGTGGATAGTCAAACAGCCGGTTTTATTGATGTTTGGGAAAAATCCGTCCCTGAATTGTTTACACCCTACGTGAAACCACAAGAAAATGGCAATCGGATGGATACACGTCACGTAAGCATTCGAAATGCCGCAAAGACGGGTCTTTTCATCGAACAAGTCAGTCAACCCTTTCATTTTAGTATTCGTAATTACACGACAGAAATGCTTGATGCCGCCGAACACACCTATGACTTGAAAACGGCTGATTTTGTTGAGTTGACGATTGACTTTGCCCAATACGGATTGGGGTCGGCGAGCTGTGGACCCGATGTATTGCCGCAACATCGCCTGTCTTTAGCAGATTTTGAGTTTGGTTTTGCCTTGAAACAAATCACTAAATAAGAGGAGGAAAAAAAGATGAAACTTTCGAAAAAAATGATTACCGGTTTAACAACACTCGGCCTGACTTTGTTACTTGCAGCTTGTGGTACTGGAGGGACTTCAGGAAAAGACGAGTCATCGCAAGACACAAAAGCCAAAGGTGCATTAACCGTCTGGGCTTGGGATCCGAAATTTAATATCGCTGCTTTTGAAACCGCCCAAGCATTTTATCAAGAAGAACATCCTGATTTTCAATTGAATATCGTTGAAAATGCCCAAGCAGATATTGTTCAAAAACTAAATACGAGTTTGAGTTCTGGAACAACAAAAGGGCTGCCAAATATTGTTTTAATTGAAGACTATCGCGCGAAAAGTTTCCTAGACGCTTACCCCGATGCCTTTTATCCCTTAACCGATTTACTCGATGCCGATCAATTTATGTCCTATAAGGTAGATGCGACCAGTAGCAATCAGGTCCACTATGCCATCCCTTTTGATTCAGGAGTCACCGGCCTTTATTTACGCCAATCAATCATTGAAGAAGCAGGTTTGACGACGGCTGATTTTGAAAACATCACTTGGGATGAGTTTCGCGAGTTAGGAAAAATCGTGAAAGAAAAGACAGGCAAAGCAATGTTTTCAAATGACATGAACGACCTTGGCTTGCTACGGGTCATGATGCAATCAAGTGGGGCATGGTATTCTGGAGAAGATGGTGCCACCCCTACCTTTGAAGGAAACGCTTCTTTAGCAAAAGGCTTCGAAGACATCAAAGCGATGTTGGATGATGGCGTAATGGCAACTCATAACGGCTGGGACCAGTTGTTAGCAAACTTTAACAACGGAGAAGTCGCTGCAGTGGTGCAAGGAAATTGGATTACCCCTTCGGTGACAGCTGAAAGCGATCAAGCAGGCGATTGGCGAATTGTTCCAATCCCTCGACAAGACGGGGTAACAAATGCAACCAATGCCTCAAACCTCGGTGGTTCTTCTGTTTACGTGCTAAACATTGATGGAAAAGAAAAAGCAGCCAAATTTGTCTCAGAGACGTTTGGAAGTAGTACCGCTTTTTATGAAAAACTGATTACTGAGATTGGGGCTCTAGGTTCTTATGCACCTGCCAGTGAAACACCAGCCTATCAAGCAACCGTCCCATTCTTTGGCGACCAAGCAATCAATGTCCAATTTATGGACTGGGCAACGCAGATTCCCTCAGTTAATTTCGGGAAAAATACCTATGCTTTTGAAGATTTAGCGAAAGTGGCTTTGCAAGATTATTTAAATGGAAGCGATCTGACAACCGTCTTATCTCAGACACAAAAAACTGCTGAAACACAAGTGAAGTAAGCAATGAAGGAGTTTAAGGCAAAAACAACTGCCTTAAACTCTTTTAAATTAAAGGGGGAGCGTTATTTATGGAAGCATTGAAATTAAGTCAGACGAAAAGAAAGCAAACGATTGTCGGTTGGGCTTTTGTCTTGTTGTCCGTCGCATTAATTGTCGTTTTTTATTTCTATCCAATGGTACAAGCGTTTATTCTATCTTTAAAATCAGGTTCAGGAAATCACTTGTCCTTTGTTGGCTTGGCGAACTATCGACGTCTATTTTCAGATCCAACGTTTATTACTGCTACGAAAAATACCTTACTTTTTTTAATTTTTCAAGTGCCAGTAATGGTCTTGTTAGCGATGTTTTTTTCCGTCGTTTTAAACAACCAAGCCGTTAAGCTAAAAGGAGTTTTTCGGACGATTCTATTTTTACCAGCCGTCACGTCACTCGTTGCTTATTCGATTGTCTTTAAATCATTGTTTTCGAATAATGGGATAATCAATCATTTATTAGTAAACAGTCATCTTATTTCTGAACCGATTGCTTTTTTCTCAAGCCCATTTTGGTCAAAAGTAGTCATTATTTTAGCCATTACTTGGCGCTGGACGGGATATAATATGATCTTTTTCCTATCGGCTTTACAAAATATTGAACCGAGTATTTATGAAGCAGCGAGGATTGATGGGGCAAGTCCGGTGAAACAATTTTTCCATATCACCGTTCCAATGTTGAAGCCGGTTATTTTATTTTCATCGGTCACATCTACGATTGGTACCTTGCAATTATTTGACGAACCAATGAACTTGACGCAAGGTGGACCAGGGAATGCGACGACAACCATCTCGCAATACATTTATAACCTTTCCTTCAAATACACGCCTGACTTTGGTTATGCCGCTGCCGTTTCGTATGCGATTGTTTTAATGGTTATCGTGTTATCGATTGTTCAATTTAAAGTAGGAGGAAAAGAAAAATGAAAAAAATAATGATGTATGGTTTCTTAGGCTTATTTTCAATCGTCTTTGCCTTTCCTTTTTATTTTATGTTGGTCAGTGCAACGAATCACTCGGTCGATATTACAAAAGGCGCCTTACTACCCGGCAGCTATCTCATTCAAAATTTCAAAAATTTAATGAGTCAATACAATATTGGCGGCGCAATGTGGAATAGTGCGAAAATTGCCGTCTTGCAAACCGTTTTTTCTTTATTCATTGCCTCACTTGCTGGCTATGGTTTTGAAATTCACAAGAGTAAAGGGAAAGAGATTATTTTTAATCTTTTGCTCTTATCAATGATGATTCCCTTTGCAGCAATCATGATTCCTTTATTCCAAATGTTTGGTCAAATTTCACAAGTGATTCCTGCAATTGGGATTGATACGATCTCTGCGGTTATTTTGCCTTATCTGACGACTGCTTTTTTAATCTTCTTTTTTCGCCAAAACACACGGATGTTTCCAAAATCTTTACTTGAAGCTGGACGGATTGACGGCTTATCAGAAATTGGTTTATTCACGCGTATTTATGTGCCGACAATGCGTACCACCTATGCAGCGGCCGGTATTATTACCTTTATGAGCAGCTGGAATAGCTACATTTGGCCCTTAATTATTTTACAGACGCCTGAAAAACAAACCTTGCCTCTTTTAATCTCCAACCTAGGTTCAAGTTATACACCTGATTTTGGTTTAATGATGTTAGCCATTGTGCTCGCAACGATTCCAACGGCCGTGGTCTTTTTCGTGCTTCAAAAGTACTTTGTTGCTGGTATGTTGGGGTCCGTTAAGTAATCAGGCACTCGTTCATAATAACCAGTCGATGAGGGTCCCTTTTCTAAAAGAGAGGGAACCTTCTCTTTTTTTTGTGCAAAGTAGCCCTCATTGATTGACAATGAGAATCGCTTTCAGTTGAGGAAAACGCCTATCATATCCATAAAAAGGGTGCTAATGTTAAGGGAGTATGAAACAAAGGAGGGGATTTCGTTGGAAAAAATCAAAGAGAAGAGGACCTTCATTAGCACCGTTAGTTGTATCGTCTTTTTAGTGGCGGGTTTCATTCTTGAATTTGGTTTTCAGTGGCCAGGGAGTGCCTTCATTTATTTGGCTTCTGTCATCAGTGGTGGTCTGGAAATTACGTTGGCTGGCCTGCGAGAGTTCGTCAGAGAAAAACATTTCAATGTAGATTTATTAATGATTTTAGCGGCCTTAAGTGCAGGCTTGATTGGAGATTGGCGTGAGGGGGCTTTATTAATTTTTATTTTTAGCTTAAGCCATTTACTAGAAGAATACACGACCGAAAAAAGTGCCCGTGAAATCAATCGCCTCGTTGAACGCCAACCAAAAAAAGCGCGCCGCATGCAAGCGGACGGTACCTATGAAATGGTAGAGACTACAGATCTTTTGATTGGAGACCAGTTGGCCGTTTTTAAAGGGGAACATATCCCAACGGATGGCCAAATTATTCATGGGGCTTCCGAAATCGATGAGTCAGTAGTCAATGGTGAGAGTGTGCCGCGCTTGAAAGTTGTCGGTGAAGAAGTTTATGGCGGGACGCTAAATTTGGGTGACGTCTTAAAAATAGAAGTCAATAAGAGTCGTTCCGAGACGGTGTTTGCAAAAATCATTCAATTAGTTGAAACCGCACAAAATAGTCAAACCAAGACCGAGAGTTTTATCCAACGGGTCGAAAACCGTTACGTTCTTTTGATCCTCATCAGTGTGCCTCTAGCGATTTTATTCTTTCGCTTTGGCTTTTCTTGGGATTGGAGCGAAAGTTTTTATCGAGGGGTCAATTTGTTAGTTGTCGCAAGTCCGTGTGCCTTAGTGGCAAGCTCAACACCAGCTTTATTAAGTGCAATCAGTAATGGCGCGCGGCACGGCATGTTGTTTAAGGGGGGGACCTATCTTGAAGAATTAGCCGAAATCAAAAGTATCGCTTTTGATAAAACCGGGACACTCACGCAAGGGACCTTTCAGGTGACGGATGCGTATTGGGTAGAAGATCCTGCGACGCTTTTACCTTTTGTTCTTGGTTTGGAAGCCAAAAGTACCCACCCGTTAGCCAAAGGAATTGTTCGAAAGTGGCAAGCAGAGTATAGGAGTCTTGAGTTAATGACAGAAGAATTGACCGCACAAGGGATTCAAAGTAGGTACGACGGCGTGCTGTATTACGTAGGAAAAAAACGGAGTCAAGTTGTCGATCCGCCAGAATTGGCGCAGTGGAAACAAGCGGGGAAAACGGTTATTTATGTAGAAAAAGATCATCGCTTTGTTGGAGGGATTGCACTGTTAGACACCTTGAGCCCGCACGCCAAATCCGCTGTGACTTATTTTAATCAAGCGAGGATTCAAACTGTAATGTTAACGGGGGACCATCAAGAAACAGCAAAAACGGTTGCGAAAGAAGTCGGCGTCAAAAGTTATGAAGCCGCTCTTTTACCAGAAGATAAAGTGCGGCATGTCCAGCAACTGAAAGAAGCCTATGGGAAAAATGCGATGGTCGGAGATGGTGTCAATGATGCCCCTGCATTAGCGACCGCCACGATAGGAATTGCGATGGGTGAAGGAACAGACGTCGCAATGGACGTGGCCGACGTGGTCATTATGGAAAACAATTTAGCCAAGTTGGTTTACACGCATCGCCTATCGAAAAAGATGAAGAAAATTATCAAGCAAAACATTCTCTTTAGCATTTTGGTCATCTTCACCCTGATTAGTCTGAATGTCATGCAACGCTTGACGATTCCACTAGCAGTGATTGGTCATGAAGGAAGCACGATTTTAGTCATTTTAAATGGCCTTCGTTTGTTGAAAGAAGAAAAGACGAGCCTTTGATTGACGTACGCATGAAACAATGAATCGCTGATGGATGCGGGGCTGTGACAGCTGTCACAGCCCCCTTGGTGTTTTACGAACGTTTGGCCAGTAAACGGGGCTTTTTCGTAAAGTTTCTCAGAGCAAAACGACTTTTGTCACATTTCCGTTTTTCATTTTGAATAAATAAGGTGCGCGCATGTTTCCTTGCGCGAAATTTCTCTCGCTTCCTTTGAAAAATGGGGTAAAATAAAAGAAGAAAGAAAAATCAAGGAGAGAAAAAAATGCCAATAACTTATTATGTGAGCGCTTCACTGGGGAACGACCAAAATACTGGAATGACACCAGAAGTTCCCTGGAAGACGTTAGAAAAAATCAATCAGCAAGTCTTTCAACCTGGGGATCAAATTTTACTCAAAACAGATGATACATGGATGGGTGTCATAAAACCGCAAGGAAGCGGAACGAAAGAAGCGCCGATTCGTCTAGCGAGTTATGGCACGGGTGCGCGTCCGGTCATTCATGGAGGAGGGACGAAATATGGGGTCTACAGTAGTACGATTTTGTTAGAAAACCAATCGCATTGGCGCATTGAACAATTAGAATTAACGAATCATGGAACCGATGAAAGGGTGGGTCAACCTTTTTTAGCCCCTTATGTCCGAGCAGGAATTTATTTAATAGCGAATCGTCAAGGGACAAGGATTGAAAATATCAAAGTTCGTCAGTGTTATATTCACGATGTGGTTTCGCACACCGGAGGAGAAGTGCCAGGTGCTTCGGCGAAAATTTCAGGAGGCATTATCGTCTTGGCAGAGTATCGGGACATTCATGGTCAAAAGCAAATTCCCGATACTGCCAATACTGCGGGGTTTAAACAAATTGAGATTAGCCAAAATATTATTTATCGAGTCATGCATGAGGGCATTCGTACCAAGGTGGAAGGCGGCGCTTGGCCCCATTACCCACGAAATGGTGAGGACGTGACGATCAAAAATAATTATATTGAAAAAACCTTAGGAGACGGCATTGTGATGAGTGAAATTGCGACAACCGGGCTAGTTGAAGGCAACATTGTAAAAGACTGTGCCCATTGGGCGTTAAATGAAATTTATTATGCTGCTGTTTGGGCGCATTGCAGTGACAATCTTTTGTTTCAGTATAATGAAGTTTTTGATACACTCTATGGCCAAAAAGATGGGGAAGCCTTTGATGCAGACAATGAATGCCACGGGACCATTTTTCAATACAACTATAGTCATCACAACCGTGGCGGTGCACTACTTGTTATGGATAGTCAAACAGAAACGGTGTATCGTTACAATATTTCGGCCAATGACGGCTGGGGAGATGGAGAAGAAATCATTAATGACCATGCGACGAAAACACAGACACTCGATGCTTCGGTACCTAAAATTTATCACAATACTTTTTATATCGACCAAAATGCCAATCAGCCACTCTATGGCAGTTTGACCGGCCAAGGTTTTGCTTATTTTAAAAACAATTGGCTACTGGTCCAAACCAAAGACCAACAACTTCGCTTAGGAAAAACGGCCTTGGCGTGGGATTCGCACTTTCAAGGAAACCTCTTTCCAACGAAGACTTTCTTTCAGGAACAAGCTTGGACGCGTTTTTCGGATCAAAACCAGGCACAATTTGTCTCCCTGCCGGACTTAAAAGAGACACTGGCTGCCCATCGCACCTATTCACTTGAAAGTCAAGGATTGCAACAAATTGAAGCAGATTTGGCTCAACCGATTGCGCGTTTACGTCAAAGAGTGCAAATGTTTCAACCACCAGTCGATTTCCCAGTGGGGAAATCGCTAGCAGAACTGGAGGGCGCGCAGGATTTTCTAGGCTTTGAATGCCTATGCCCGCCGGTAGTTGGTGCGCTTTCGTCGATTGGAAAGAAAAAAAGACAGAAATAACCTTTGACAAATGAATGTGTGTTCATATATAATAGAGGTGACAAATGAACGAATGCTCATATATTCGTATGGGAGGTTTTTATTATGAAAACAATGACAGAACACACACATACCTGTCAAGGCGATCATTCACATCCAGAGGGTCACCAAGGGCATCACGAACACAAACACGGCGCAGCATCGAGTTGTGGCCACCACCACGACCATGGGAAATTACCAGTCGTTCTCTATTTTATTGGATTGGCTTTGTATGTCATCGCCTTGCTCGCACCCCTACCGGTTATTTTGGCGAATCTCTTCATGTTAGGTGCCATGTTGACTGCCGGTTATCATGTCATTTTAGAAGGAATTGGGGAAACCATCAAAGACAGTTTTCGTTTAAAAAAATTGTGGCCGAATGTTCACGTTTTAATGACTTTGGCGGCAATTGGCGCAGCGATTATTGGTGACTTTGACGAAGGCGCCTTATTAATTTTGATTTTTTCGGGGGCTCACTTTCTAGAGGACTATGCGGAAGGGCGTAGCCAACGAGAAATTACCTCTTTATTAAAAATGAATCCGACCGAAGCGCGTTTGCTTCAAGCAGATGGTGAAGTGCGGCTGGTTGATGTCGCGAGTTTGAAAATTGGCGATCAATTAAAAGTATTACCGGGAGACCAAGTACCCACCGATGGCTTGATCCTTTCTGGTAGCAGTACGATTAATGAGGCGTCCATTAATGGCGAAAGCATGCCGCAAGAAAAATCAAGCGGTGCCGAAGTTTATGGCAGTACCATCAATGGGCATGGCACCTTTACCATGGAAGTAACGAAAGACTCGGCCGACACGGTTTTTGCGAAAATTTTAACCTTAGTCAATCAATCACAGACGAGCCTGTCACCAACAGCCACGAAAATTAAACGGATTGAACCGCTTTATGTGAATACGGTGTTAGCCATCGTACCCTTATTTATTTTGGCTGGAGTCTTACTCTTTGACTGGGGTTGGTATACGAGTTTTTATCGCGGCATGGTCTTAATGATCTCTGCTTCTCCGTGTGCTTTGGCTGCCAGTGCGATTCCTGCAACGCTTTCTGGCATTTCAAATTTAGCCAAACGCGGCGTTTTGTTTAAGGGTGGGGCTTATTTAGCCAATTTAGCTGAAGTAAAAGTGGCCGCCTTTGATAAAACCGGCACGCTGACGGAAGGGAATCCTTCAGTGACGGATGTTTATTTTATTGATGAAGCCAAAGCCTCTCATTGGACGGAAATGATTGTCGCTATGGAAAAAAGTGCCAACCACCCATTAGCCAAAGCAATTCTCACTCATTTTTCTGAAGTGACGCCTCCAGAAATAGAGGTAGAAAATGTGATTGGCAAAGGGTTAGTAGCAACTCATGCAGGCAATCAATATCAAATCGGAAAAAAAGATTTCTTTCAAACAGTGCCGTTTGAGCTACTCGAACAAGCCGAAGCGTTAACACAGACAGGGAAAAATGTCGTTTTCTTTAGTGAAAATAATGTCGTGGTCGGCTTCCTTGCGATGATGGATTTACCGCAAGCAGCTGCTGCGCAAGTGATCGAGTATCTGAAGTCACAAGCGATCCATACGGTCATGGTGACGGGGGATGCCGAATCGACGGGTCAAGCTGTGGGCAAACTTCTTGGGATTGATGAAGTGAAGGGGAATGTCTTACCAGAAAACAAATCCTTGATTGTCGAATCACTACAAAAAACTTATGGTACAACCGTTATGATGGGAGATGGTGTGAACGATGCGCCAGCGCTTGTGAAAGCAGATATTGGATTTGCGATGGGGGACGGAACCGATGTTGCCATCGATGTCGCGGACGCAGTGATTATGAAAAATGATTTAACCCGCTTTAAGTATGCCCATCAAATCGCTAAGAAATTGGAGAGAATTGTGTGGCAAAACATGATTTTCTCGATGTTTGTCGTCATTGCTTTAGTGATTTTAAACTTTTTAGGGAAAATTGATATTGGGATTGGAGTCTTGGTTCATGAAGGCAGCACGCTGGTCGTGATTTTAAATGGCTTGCGACTCTTAGCTCCAATCAAAAAATAAAAAAAAGCTCCTTCTTTCTGAAAAAATAATGAAAGAAGGGGCTTTTTTCTGTTTAGTCGAACAAACAAAATGAAAAATGGTTTCAAAATTCGTCTTTAAGGCTAAACATGTTTTAAAATCGTTGAAAAATTTTATAAATAACCAAAAATTCATACAAATCTCATTTTCCTCGTTATAATACAGTAGAAGTTGACGAATCAAAGATCTCGGCTAAAGCCGCATGCAAAAGCCACTCGAATTGATTGAGGGCGGTGCCGAAAAAAAGATTGGGTGCCTGTTCTTGTAAAGTACGAGGAGAATACGTTTCCGTACTAATCGTAAGCGTCGCTAATTCACCAATTTTAGAATGGCGTTCACCAACAAAAGCGATGGTGGCCAGTTGATGTTTTTTTGCAACTTCTGCTAATTCGACCAAACGCTGTGTATTCCCAGAATTCGAAATAATGAGCAGCAAAATTTCTTCCTCAACATTTTCACGTAAAAACTCAAGATGGCTGTTGGCAGTTGCACGAAACCCATAAAGATTTAAGGCTTCATTCATATAGTTGGCAATGTTTTGTGAAAAACCAGAAGCTAAAACCATCATTCGCTTCTCACGGTACGTTTGTAAAAGTTTGGCAAATTGATGCTTTTCCTCCTCAGTCACTAAATCTACAGGTCCGGAGGCAGGCGCCGTCATCGGCGATTGTAAGTAAAAAACCAGTTCGCTATAACCTGAAAAACCAATTTTTTTCGACATATTGACGATACTGGCAGTCGAGACAAAGGCATGCTTGGCGACTTCACGAATTCCCATTTTTTTCAACCCTTCTTTTTCTTCATCCATAAAACGAAGGGCACGAGCTTCGGAATCATTTAATTGATATTTTTCAATTAAATTTTCAATATTCATCTTAGTATCACCCCAATAAAAATCTAGATAGGAGCATTATACCATGGAAAAGAAAAAAATCATTCAAGACCCTTGGGCAAGAACGACCACAAGAAACGGTTTAGCTGGCGATGAGGTCATCTCAGCCTTACAAAAATCGATTCGTCGTGGCTATGAAAAAGAGGCGTGTGAGTTTGCTTACGAAATGTATATCACATCCCCGCAATATGAGGAAAAATTATGGCGTCGTTTGCTTGCCATTTCAGTTGAAGACATTGGCATGGGCGATCCCCAAGCAGCAATCATGGTGAACAACTTTAACCAAATGCGTAAAGAATTTCAGTACAACGAATCGGATCGTTTAATGTTTATTATTCATGCGATTCGTTACCTATGTGCTTGCGAAAAAGACCGTTCGTCAGACTTATTAAAAAATATTATGATCAAGAGTTTTGCAATGGGCTATGTGCCGGAAATTCCTGATTATGCACTTGATAAACATACGACACGTGGCATGGAAATGGGACGCGATTCACACCACTTCTTACATGAAGCAAGTAAAGTCATTCCTCAAATGGCAGTCGACAATGATTACAAAGAGCGTTACGATGAAATTTTGAAACACTATGATCCAAAAAATCCAGTAGAAGATGCTTTCCAGTTTAATACTTGGCAAGTGTAACATAGGGGGAAAATAGAATGAAAAAGTCAGCCGGGTTCGTCGATCAACTCAATCGTCTTTTAAGTCCAATGGCAGCAAAATTAGGGAATCAGCGTCACCTACAGGCCATCTCAACGGGAATGATGTTTGGTTTGCCGTTTATCGTAATCGGTTCGTTTTTCTTAATCTTTGCGAACCCATCGATTAATATGGAGCAATACAATCCTGAAACTGCGGGGATCTTCTTGCGCTTTTTAGCCAGTTGGAAAGAGTTTGCTGTAGCCAATTATGACGTCATCACCGCGCCTTATAATTTAACCATGGGGTTGGTTGGATTAATTAGTGCCTTTGGAATTGCCTATTCTTTAGCGAAAGATTACGGACTCAATGCGTCCATGAATGGGATGATGGCCTTAGTTACTTTTGCCATGGTTTGTACGCCAGTAACAGAAGGAAGCATCAATTTAAACTACTTAGGAACGAACGGTCTCTTCGTGGCAATTATTATTGGGTTGCTTTCAGTCGAGATTGCCCGTGTCTTTGAAACCAAGAAAATTCAATTCTCTTTACCAGATACGGTCCCACCAATGGTGACGACTTTCATGAATACCTTGTTACCACTTTTAGCCAATATCGTGATTTTTTATGGAATGAACTTAATTTTCTTAGCAACAACTAAGCAGATTTTCCCAGAAGCCGTGATGCAAGTCTTAACGCCGGCGACCGATTTAGCTGGAAGCTTAGGTGGCTTCTTATTAATTGTTACTCTAGGAAACATTATGTGGCTCTTTGGGATTAACGGTTCTTCGATTATTTTCCCACTCGTCTTTACTTTAGGAATCGCGCAAACAGGTTACAATGCCGATCAATTAGCAAATGGCGAAGCGATGACGCACTTAATGAACTTACAAATGTTCCGTATTTCAGTGATGGGCGGTGCCGGGGCTACAATGGGCTTAGTCATTTTAATGATGCGTAGCAAGGTCAGTGAGTTCCGTACGATTGGAAAAATTTCATTGATTCCAGGTTTGTGCTCGATTAACGAGCCCGTGATCTTTGGCTTACCGATTGTATTTAATCCGATCTTAGCTTTTCCTTTCTTAGTGGCACCGATTGTCAATTTACTTTTGACTTACTTTGCTCAAAAGATTGGTCTGATTGGATTGGGATTCATTATTGATCCATCCTTTACACCATTTGTTGCCCAAGCCTACTTATCGAGTATGGATTGGCGAAATGTCGTCTTCACACTCTTCTTAGTCTTTACGAGTGCGATCATTTATTACCCATTCTTTAAAATTATGGAAAAAAATCGCTTAGAAGAAGAAAAATAAACGCAACAAAAAAACCAAGGCCGAGGCTTTGGTTTTTTTGTTGTCATTTTTAATCGAGGTGAAATTGATCGGTTAGTGTTTTTAAACCGGCTGAAATTTCATTGAGTTCGCCGACGTGTCCAATGAATTCTTCCATTGTTGCCAGTACCTCTTCTGCATTGGCAGAGACTTCTTGGGTACCAGCAGCATTTTCTTCGGTGGAAGCTGAAATGGACTCTAAATTGGTTAGGACGCTTTCTTGAATCGTGGCAATCTCACTGGTGGAAGCTTGAATGTTGCTGACACCATCAATTAAAGCCTGACTGCGCTTAAAGACTTCAAGAGAGGATTTGATGGCATTCCCAATTAAGACTGCTTGGTTTTCGCCGCCAGTTAAAGATTCCGCAGTCTGTTCTAACATCTGATTGGATTGTTGCTGAATCCGTGAGATGATCGTTTCGATTTCCGTCGTCGATTGTTTACTTTGTTCTGCTAATTGACGGATTTCGGTTGCGACAACGGAGAAGCCTCGGCCAAATTCACCAGCGCGAGCAGCCTCAATCGAAGCATTCAAGGCCAGTAAATTGGTTTGATAGGAGATGTCATTAATGACTTGGATAATCTTGGTAATATCTTGAATATTGTTATTCATGACATTCATATCGGTAACCAAGGTATTTAAATGGGCGAGCTCTTCTTGCCAGTTGAGACTGACTTGATCCATGATATCCATGTTTTCTTGGTTAATGGCCATCGCTTCTTGCGAGTCGACGTTCATCGTCGAAACATTGTCTAAAAGTCCATGAATGACTCGTGACAAGTCTTGGACGCTCACGACGCTGCCTTGTGTTTCTTGTGCTTGATTGCTCGTGATTTCTGCAATCCCGACGATGGTTTCGGTCACTTCTTCTGTGGCAGTATTGGTTTGCTTCGCCAGTTCAGAAAGCGAATCTGACATGGCAGCAACGTGCTCACTTTCTCCTTGCACACGTTGAATCAGTTGACCGACCGCATCAATCATCTGATTATAATGGAAAACTAAACGATGAATTTCATTGCCCTTCGCGTCAGGATAAACGGCACGTTTGGCCCAGCTAACAAAAGAAAAACGTTTTTCCTTGGTTTGGGTTAAGCGGAAAATATGCTTAAGATGGCCCGTGCTAATTTGTTCAAAGCGCTTGGTGAAAATTAAGATGGTTTCTTTAAACAAGGTGACGACGAGTGCGGTCACGACGATGACAATCAGCATCATGACAAGGAGAATCAAGGCTGCTGAGAATAAAAGGGCTCGGATTTCTGTTTGATACTCTTGCTTTCCAACGTTAATCATTACCCAATCTTTACTACCATTTGTTCCTTTATTAAAATAAGCGCCACGGTAGTCGCTCGGACTTTGGTCTTTAATAAAGCCACTAGGTGTTTGGGCAGCGACGATTTCACTAAAAAGAGGGAAGCCACTCAAGTCTTCACCAATGGCACTACGATTGGAAGCACTGATAACAATCCCAGTACTCGATACTAAAAAGACTTCACCGGTCCGACCAACGGCAAGATTTTTCACAACATTATCTACATTGGTATAAGCAACATCAACGGCTAAAACAAGCCAATTGCCATTAAAATCTTGAAAGGCTTTTGCAACTGTTACGAGGTAATCATCGATTACATTGAAGTAGTAAGGATCTGTCTGATAAGTTTTTCCTTTTTCTGCGAGGCCTTTCATGAACCAATCCAATGAAGTGGGTTCATAGTCATCTGCGACTGGTTCAAGCGTGGCATAGTCCCCTTCGGTTGTAGCCAGTACTAATTGTTGGATGTTATGATCGCCAATTGCCGATGTTTTTAAATCCCTTTCGATCGCTTCCTTATCAAAAGGTTGTTTAAAGGAAGCTAGCTGAATCATTTCATCGACTCGAATATCCACGGCATTAAACAATTCTTCTTGTACTTGTAAAATCGTCTTTGCCCCAACATCTTGTGCAATTTCATTTCGCTCCTCGATTAAATCCAGTGAGATACGAATAGAGGAAAAGAGCATCGCCAAGATTGGCAAAAGCGCCGTAAGGATCAAAGTAAGAGCAATTAAAGGCAAGATACTTTTTTCCTTCGTTCCTCGTTGAAGTTTCAAATGTAAAAATTTCATTTCCTCATCCTTTCACAAGCTGTTTGATTCTTTTAAACAGACTACTCTTTTAAATCGGTAAAAAAACGGAATCACTTAAGTCAAAGGACAAAAGATTCACAAAGAAAGACGGAATGCTTCCTTTCGATAAACCGTAAGGAAAGCAAGCGGCGCGAATAAAGAGTCTGCGACTTTTGCCACAGACTCTTTATTCGGTTAATTTGTGATTTGGAATTGATTGGTTAATTTTTGCAGACCTTCAGCAATCGTACGTAGTTCAGCGACATGTCCAATGAATTCTTCCATCGTCGCCAAAACTTCTTCCGCGTTGGCCGAAACCTCTTGCGTCCCGGCAGCATTTTCTTCGGTGGAAGCCGAAATCGTTTCTAAGTTTTCTAATGCCACTTGTTGGATGGTGACAATCCGATTCGTTGCTTGTTGAATTGCCTCAACGCCTGAAATCAACAATTGACTGCGCTTGAAAACTTCCAAAGAAGAGGAGATGGCTTGTTCGATTAACTGCGACTGTTTCTTTCCACCTTCAAGTGATTGGGAAGTTTGCTGGACCATTTGATTCGATTGTGCTTGAATCTGGGCGATAATCGTTTCAATTTCTTCAGTGGAACGTTTGCTTTTTTCAGCCAGTTGTCGAATTTCGGTGGCAACAACGGAGAAGCCGCGACCAAATTCGCCCGCCCGTGCTGCTTCAATGGAGGCGTTTAGCGCTAAGAGATTTGTCTGATAGGAAATATCGTTAATCACATGAATAATTTGGTTAATGTCTTGAATATTGGTATTCATGCCACTCATTCCAGTCATTAAAGTTGCCATCTGACTAAGTTCACTTTCCCAGTTGTGGTTCACCGCGTCCATGACTTCCATGCTTTGCTGATTCATATTCAAGGATTCTTGTGATTGTTCACTCATCGTTGTGACGTTACTTAAGAGTTCGTTGACTACCGTTGAAAGTTCTTGGACTTTCTCAACGCTGCCTTGCGTTTCTTGCGCTTGAGAACTCGTCACGCCTGCGATTTCTGAAATGGTTTCAGCCACTTCTTCGGTTGCTCGATTGGTCTGTTTCGATAAATCAAGTAAGGATTCGGACATCGTCGCCACGTGATCGCTTTCGCCAATCACTTGCTGGATGAGCGAACGGACCGCCACAATCATTTGATTATAATGAAAAGCCAACTGTTGGATTTCGTTGCCAGCTTCATCTGGGCGTGCAAATTGTCTTGCCGCCGTTTGAAACCCTAAGAATTTGGGCCAAGTGACTTGCTTTTTTTTGTCTGATTTTGCTTTGGTTTTCTTCGTTTTTTTTGTTTTTCTTTCTTTTAAACTTTTTGGATTTAAAATCAGTTCCAAGTTTCCTTGACTAATTTTTTGAAATTGTTCGCTAAACAAACGAATCATTTCTCGGACAAAATAAACAACAAACCAGACGAGTAAGGCGATAACAAGTAACATGACGAGCAAAACAATCCCCGAACGAATCATCAAAGAACGAGTTTCAGCTGCGTATTCGTCAGGAGCAATGTCAATGAGTGCCCAAGTTGTACTATCGGTGGAGCCTTTATCAAAATAAAAATCGTTTTCCGCTGTCCCCGTCATTTCAATAAAACCTTTGAGTTGATTGGAATCCTGAATTGCCTGTAATTGGGGACGATCGGTTAAATCGGTTCCAATTAAGGAAGGGTCCGAAGCACTAATGATAATCCCAGTTTGGCTAATTAAAAAAATCTGACCCGTCCGGCCTACAGTTAGTTTTTTCACGACTTGATCGACACTTTGATAAGAAATATCAATCGCGAAAACACCCCATTCACCATAATTGTTTTGGAAAGCACGAGCAGCCGTACTAATATAGCCATTGTCATCTGCGGCAAGATAAGGATCGGTCCGAATGGAACGGCCCTTGCTTGTCATGGCCATTTGAAACCAAGGCGTTGCTGTTGGATCAAAGTCGATTGCCGATTCTTTGACTGAGGTAAAAGTACCATCTGCAGTGGTAAAGGTCATTTGTAAAATCGTTGTATCTCCGAGACTCAGTAAGTTTAAAGTTTTGTTTATTTCATCTAGGTCAAACTTATCTGTAAATAGTGGGAGATGAACCATTTGATCGATTTTATTATTTACATTTGTGAAAATCGCTTCCTTTACTTCCAAAACCGTATCCGCACTACTTTCTTGACTAACGTGATTTCTCTCTGTTAGCAGTGTGGTTGAAGTGGATAAAGAGCTGTAAAACATGGTAAATACTGGAATTAAAGCAGTTGCAAGTAAAACAAGAGCGATAATGGGTGCAATACTTCGTGTTCTTTTTTTCATACAAACGAATCCTTCCTAAAGATCAATACTGAGTCTGAACAACTGTGAGAATATAAACGAACAGACGTTACTTTTATTTATCGGTGAAAAAAAGAAGAAGTTAAGCGTTTTTATTGGATAAAAAAGAAGGGTGCCAAAAGGGAGGTTTTTGCAAACCGTCTTTTGGCACCTCTTTTTTTGAAGCGCAGGAAAAATATTACCTAGGCATCTTCTAAATGGAATTGGGCAGTCAAGGTTTGTAAATCAACCGATATTTGACTCAATTGATTCATATGGCCAATAAATTCTTCCATTGCCGCCAAAACTTCTTCTGAATTGGCGGAAGCCTCTTGGGTACCGGCTGCATTTTCTTCGGTCGAAGCCGCAATGGTTTCCAAGTTTTCGAACACGTTCTTTTGAATGATCCCAATTTGATCCGTCGATGTTTGAATCTGATTAATGGCATGGACCAGGTCGGTATTTTGCTTATAGACTTCATCTGAAGCCGCAATCGCTTGGGCGATCAAGGTTGCCTGTACTTCGCCACCTGCTAGTGTTTGGGACGTTTCGGCTACCATATCGGCCGATTGGCTTTGAATTTGTCGAATAATGGTTTCGATTTCTTCGGCCGATTGTTTACTTTGTTCAGCTAGTACCCGAATTTCGGAAGCGACAACGGCAAAGCCACGTCCAAATTCGCCTGCACGAGCCGCTTCGATGGAGGCATTTAAAGCCAAAAGGTTGGTTTGATAGGAGACATTGTGAATCACATGAACCATTTGATTAATGGCTTGAATACTGTGATCCATCCCACCCATATTGGTCACCAATCCTGTGAGGTGTTGCAATTCTTTTTGCCAGTTTTCATTGACATGGGTCATGATTTCACGACTTTGTTCGTTGATGCCTAAGGACTCTTGCGAATGGGCATTCATGGTGGTCACATTCGTCATCAATTCATTGACAATCGTTGACAACTGTTGCACTTTGACCACACTCTGCTCGGTTTCAATGGCTTGTGAACTGGTCGCTTCGGCAATTCCTGTAATCATTCCCGCGGCATCCTCAGTGGCGGAATTGGTTTGTTTTGAGAGATCAAGCAGGGAGTCAGCCATTGTCGCAACAGTCTGGCTTTCGTTTTGTACGCGTTGAATCAGTTGACTGACGGCTTGAATCATTTGGTTATATTGGTAGACGAGGCGATGCACTTCTGTTCCTTCGTTATCAGGGTAGACCCAAGCTTGCGCCCAAGCTTGAAAAGAGAAGCGCTTCTTTTTTTCTCGTTTTGTTCGTTTAATTGTACTTAGACGTCCTTGGCTGACGTCATCAAATTGTTTCATCAAGACGAGAATGACTTCCTTTATCAAAAAGACGACCGTCAGAATAATCAAGGTGACTACAAGAAACATGATTGCTAAAATCACAAGAGAAGAAAAAATTAACGAACGGCTCTCAGGCGTATACTCTCCATTTTTTAAACTAATAAAAATCCAAGTCGAACCATTTTCGGGTCCTTTATCGAAGTAAATGTCATCGACGTCGGGAAAATCGCTCGCAGCCAGAAAACCGGAACGGTCGGTCTGTTCTTTAATCGTTTTAAAATCTTCAAACGTTGCGAGCGTTTCTCCAATGAAATCAGGATTGTCAGCACTAATCACTCGGCCGTCATCTGAAACCAGCCAAAGATTTCCTGTTCTTCCAACCGTCAAACTATTGACCAAATTATCCACGTTTTGGTAAGAAGTATTGACTGCTAGGGCGGCCCATTTCCCGGCTTTATTTTTAAACGAGCGTGAGCCAGTGGCATAGTAACTTTTTCCATCGTTACTTAAAACCGCACTCGATCGCAAATAAGTATCTTTTTGTGCAAAAACCTTTGTTGACCAATTGCTAATAGCCGCAGCGTCGGTCTCGTGGGCACCAAAAGCGGAAGTCATTTCCCCATCTTCGGTTAAATAAATAATATCAAAGACGTTAATGTCACCAGTAGCTGCCGCTTCAAGGGCCGTTTGGATTTCCTTTAAATCCATTTTTTCTTGAAAAACCGACAAGGCTAGCAGCCCATCGATCTTATTTTCTGCACTAATAAAAATATCTTCTTTCATTTGCATTAAGGCATTTGAGGCGCTAATCTGCGTCGCTTGATTTCGTTCAACGAGGAGCCTTTTGGAAACTTGAATCGAATTTAATAGCATCGAGAAAATCGGAATCAAAACCATCAAAGCAAGTACGGCAGCAATGTAGGGGGAAAGGCTTTTCTCCTTCTTTTTTTCTTTCTTTTTTTGCTCTTTTCTTGTGAAGTGTGTTTTTGAAAACAAAATATCATCCTTTCATGTCGCCGTTTTTGAGCAACAAAAGATAGTATCGGATAAAGAGAATGAAAGTTAATGAAAAAAGAAGGGAAAATATGAAAATCCTTCGAAACAAAATGAAACCGTCTCGAAGGATTTTTCCCTTTATTTAATTTTAAATTGCGTAGTTAAGTCTTGTAACCCTTCAGCAATTGTTCGTAATTCCGCAACATGTCCAATGAATTCTTCCATCGTTGCTAAAACTTCTTCGGCATTGGCAGAAACTTCTTGTGTGCCCGCCGCGTTTTCCTCGGTTGAAGCGGAAATCGTCTCTAAGTTTTCTAATACGAGGTCTTGAATTGTGACAATCTGGGTCGTTGCTTCTTGAATAGCTGCAAAACCTTGGATTAACGCATTGCTATGTTCGAAAACTTCATCCGAAGAAGCAATTGCCCGATCAATCAAGCCAGATTGCTTCTGACCGCCTTCAAGCGATTGTGCCGTTTGTTGAACCATCTGAGTCGATTGTGCCTGAATTTGACTGACTATCGCTTCAATTTCTTCGGTTGATTGTTTGCTTTGTTCTGCCAATTGACGAATTTCTGTGGCGACCACTGAGAAACCACGGCCGAACTCTCCTGCGCGTGCCGCTTCAATCGAAGCATTCAAAGCGAGTAAATTTGTTTGATAAGAAATATCATTAATGACCTGAATAATTTTATTAATGTCTTGGATGCTAGCATTCATCCCCGTCATGTTTTGCATCATTGCTGCCATGTGGGTGAGTTCGGTTTGCCAGTTTTGATTGACTTCTCCCATGATGGTCCTACTTTCTTCGTTAATTTTTAGAGAAGCTTGTGACTGCTCGTTCATCGAAGAGACATTAACGAGCAGTTCGTTAACGACGGTTGAAAGTTGTTGGACTTTTGTGACGCTATTTTGTGTTTCATGGGCTTGCGAACCGGTGACTTCTGCAATTCCCGTAATTGTTTCGGCGACTTCTTCTGTCGCTAGGTTGGTTTGCTTGGAGAGGTCTAAGAGAGAATCTGACATGGTAGACACGTGCTCGCTTTCCCCTTGGACTTGGACGATCAAAGAACCAATGGCTTGAATCATTTGGTTATACTGTGCGACCAGTCGATGGATTTCATTGCCATCTTTTTCCTCACGTACAAAGCCATGCGCCCAATGTTTGATTGAAAATCGGCGTTTTTCGGTCGTCGGATGAATCTGTTCGAGTTGTCCATGGCTGATTTTTTCAAATTTCATTCCTAGAACATTGACGATTTCTCGAATGACCGTAATCATACTCACAACAATTAGGAGGACGAAAAGAATCATCCCTCCGAGAACTGCGGCTGAAGATAAAAGCAAGGAACGAATTTCTTCTTGATATTCATCCGCTCCGACCTCGACAATTGTCCAAGCAGTACTACCGGCAACGCCTTTATCAAAGTAAAAACCTTCCGTTTCGCCATCGTTGACTGCGATAAACCCGGTTTGCTCATCGGCCTCAACAATCGCCTGAAAACTTGGATGTTCAGCAAAGTTCGTCCCGGTGAGTTCCGAATTGGCAGCACTAATAATCGTCCCAGTATCCGCAATTAATAAGGCACTCCCTGTTCGACCAACTGCTAAATGAGCAAGCACTCGATCGACATTTTGGTAAGAAACGTCTACCGAAAGCACGCCCCATTCACCAACTTTATTTTGGAAAGCGTAAGAAACCGTATTAACAAACGATTCTGTCGTGACATCAATATAAGGTTCTGTTCGGACAATCTCTCCTTGATTTTCCATGGCCAATTGAAACCAAGGTCGGGTAGTGGGATCGTATTCGCCAGCAATCGGTGTATCCGTTGCGTAGCGGCCGTCTGTCGTTCCAAAGGTAAGTGCCAGTGCCGTCGAATCACCCAGACCAGCGATTTGAAGGACTTCTTCAATTTTCTTTGGTTCAAAATCACGTTGGAAGACAGGGTGGGTGACGAGTTCAGTTAATCGCTGTTCAGCGGCATCAAAAACAGCTTCTTTGACTTCGTTGACGGTTTCAGCGGCACTGTGCTGAATGACTTTGTTTCGTTCAAATAAGAGATTACTAGTAATAGAAAGCGAACTAACTAACATCGAAAAAATAGGAACAAGGGCAGTAAGCATTAAAATCAAGGCGACAAAGGGAGCAATACTTTTTGTTTTGCGTTTCATAAAAAATCATCCTTCATATTGTTTTATTCTTCTGACAATTTGGAACTACCCATCAGTTATCGGTTGGAAATGATTAAAAGTTAAGTTTCTAACGAGGGGATTTTGAACATAACCGCTGTCATTTAATTAAAAGAGACGTAAACGAAAAGAAAACAGCCTTTTATCAGACCAAAAAGAGTCTGATAAAAGGCTGGAATGTGTTGAAAAATCACTTTAAAGTTTGACGTCAAATTGGTCGGTCAACGTCTTCAAATCATCCGAGATTGTCTGCAACTCAGCAACATGTCCGATAAATTCTTCCATGGTTGCTAAAACTTCTTCGGCATTGGCTGAAACTTCTTGCGTACCAGCTGCGTTTTCTTCGGTTGAGGCAGAAATGGTTTCTAAGTTTTCAAGCACCATCTTTTGAATGGTAACAATTTGATTGGTGGCTTGTTGAATCTCTTCGACACCTTGGATCAGGTCATTGTTGCGACGGAAAACATTACTGGAAGAAGAAATGGCCTGTTGTATCAAGTCAGATTGTCTTTCGCCACCATCTAAGGATTGAGCGGTTTGTTCCACCATGGCCTTAGATTGACTCTGAATTTTATTTATAATGCTTTCAATTTCTTCCGTCGATTGTTTGCTTTGTTCAGCCAGTTGACGAATTTCAGAAGCAACAACGGCAAACCCACGACCTGCATCCCCAGCGCGTGCCGCTTCAATGGAAGCATTTAAAGCCAATAGATTTGTTTGATAAGAAATGGCATTAATGGCATGAATAATTTGATTAATGTCTTGGATATTTTCGTTCATTCCGTTCATATTTTGCATCAAAGTATTCATTTGATTTAATTCGCTTTGCCAATTTTGGTTGACTTGATCCATAACATCCATGCTTTCTTGATTCATTTGCAGCGATTCTTGCGACTGATTCGTCATGGTTGAAACATTGCCCATTAATTCATTGACGACAGTCGATAGCTGCTGCACTTGTGTCACGCTATTTTCTGTGTCATTGGCTTGTGAACTGGTGATTTCGGCAATCCCAGTAATTGTTTCAGCCACTTCTTCCGTTGCCGCGTTGGTTTGTTTTGATAATTCAAGTAAGGAATCAGACATGGAAGCGACATGAGCGCTTTCTCCTTGCACTTGATGGATGACGCCGCCTATCGCTGCAATCATCTGGTTGTAGCTTGCGACAAGGCGATGAATCTCGGTGCCATTTTCATCAGCGTAAACAAAGCGTTGGGCCCATGAAGTGACCGTCCAACGATTGGTTTCTTTGGCAGTCAAACGAGGAATCACATTTAGATGCCCTTGGCCAATTTGATCAAATTGATTCATCAAGATTAAAATAATTTGGCGTACTAAAGCGATAATCATCCAACTAATTGCTGCCACGATGAGGGCCATAATGACGAAAACAGCCACAGAAGAAAAGAAAAGTAATTGCTTTTCTCGAGCATATTCATTGTTCGCGATATTAATAATGACGAAAGACTCTGCCGGTGTTTTGCCACGATCGAAAAATAGATCCGATGTTTCGTTGTCGTTAATGGCAATATGGCCACTCGTTGCGGTTTCTTCATGAATACGCGAAAAGTGTTCGTATTGGCTGAAGTCCATCCCGATCAAGGAGGGATCAGTTGCACTCAAAATCAAACCATCGTTGGTTACTAAAAAGATTTCCCCCGTTCGACCGACACTTAGACTTTGCACAACATCGTCTACGTTTCGGTAGGAAATATCGGCGCTTAAAACAGCCCATTCTCCCTTTTTGTTTTGGAAAGCTTTTGCAATGGTGTTGACTGCTTTTCCTGTTGCAGCAGCTTGGTAAGGCTCCGTCCGAATGATTTTCCCTTTGTTGGCCATGGCCTGTTCATACCAAGGTCGTGAAGTAGGGACATAACCATCGGGGGTGCCGTTTGCTGAAGTAAAGACATCTTTTTCCGTGGTAAAGACCATTTGAGAAATATTTTGATCACCAGCGATAGCAAATTGCAGCCCTTTTTCAATTTCTGCTAAATCAAATGTTTCGCTAAACATCGGGTAGGCAAGTAAGGTGTCTAATTTGCCTTCAGCAGAAGCATAAATCGAGTCTTTGACTTCAAGAATGGTCTTAGAAACCGATTCTTGCGTCTGCTCATTGCGTTCAACTAATAAGTTGTTTGAGACAGTTGTCGAAGTAAAGAACATGGCTAGAATAGGTAAAACAGCGATTACCATCAAGGCGAAACCAATATAACTACCCACACTCTTTTGTTTTTTGAAAATTTTCATTTTAAATCAACATCCTTTTCTATTTGGTAAACACGAGAGAGACAAAAACGACCAGGTTTTCTTTCGCACCGTATCTTGTGGGCTGAGGAAGGGGGAGAGCCCGTGGATACATACTTTGAGACAAACCAGATAAATACGATGCGATTCAGAGAGCCCCTCTCAAAATCGAGGCGGATTGCGAGTCATCATCATAAAAATAAGAACCTAAATAGGAGTATCGGTTCAAAAAGAAAAGAATTATAGTTTTTTTTGAACAAAAATATAAAAAAGAAAGATTTGTGAAAAAAGAAAAATAAAAAAAGTGGAATCGCTAAAAATGACAACTTTTATATAGGAAGGGAAGAACAGGAAAGTTTGTGAAAAACTAGGTTAAGAAGTTTTTTTCGTAAGTAATTGGTAAAATGTTCATTAGATATTTCTAATGCGAGATAAAAAGAACAGAAGTTTTTGAGTTCAAATAACTAAAATTAAATTTGAAACCCTAGATTAATGTTGGTATCAAGCGGTTGATAACGTTTTTCACATAATGAGTAAAAGAAAGATTGTTTAAGAAGATGACTGTGAACAAAGAAGCATCGAATTAGAAAGAGGTTGTAAAAGTGAGAAAGATTTATTATACTGGTTCAGGACTCGAAAGATTGAACAAAACAATAATTGTTCTAAAGTGAAAAATAAATAAAAGAAGGAATCAATCACAACAATCAGTGTTCACTTTTTTTGGAAATTGAGATGAAAAATGAAAGGAGCGTGATGTCGATGGAGACATACAATCTTTTGAAAAATGCGTTGAATGTTTCAGCAACGCGCGCGAATCTAATCTCCACCAATATTGCGAATGTCAATACCCCTAATTATAAAACCAAACGCATTGAATTTGAAAAAGAGCTCCAAGAGGCAGTCGGGAAAAATTCGTTCAAATTACACACCACACATCCGAAACATATCGGCCACCTCACAGCAGTGACACCCCGCATCGTAGAAAACCAAATGACCAGTGTGAAAGCGAACGGAAACAATGTCGATCTAGATATCGAAATGGTCGATCAGGCCACAAACGGACTTTACTATCAAGCGCTTACAGCCCAAGTGAATGGGCGTTTAAAAATGATGAATTATGTGACGACTCACTAAACACCGCACGGGTCATTGATTGCGAATAAATAATCGTGAAGGGACGAACAAAAATGACTATTTTTACAGGATTAAACATTAATGCCAGTGGCCTAGCCTTGGAACGTTTAAAGCTAGACACGATTTCCACCAATATTGCGAATGCCAATACCCATCAAACGACGGACAGTGCCGCCTATCAAAGAAAAACCATTGAATTTTCAGAAAGTTTAAAAAAATTTCAATCAACGAATACGACACAAGCATCTCGTCCTCCAATGAGTTTTGGTGTAAAAGTAGACGGCATCTTACAAGATACAACAGAAAACGTGAGTTATGATCCGACCAATCCAGCGGCCGATGAAAATGGCTATTTGGCACTATCGAATGTCAATATGGCCGATGAAATGGTTGCCATGATTGAAGCCGTTCGTACGTATGAGGCCAATGCTTCGTCATTAGAAGCCAATAAACTGCTATTAAAAAAAGCCCTTGAAATATCAAAAGACTAAGCCAGAAAGCGAGAAAATACCATGGACCCAATCAATCACATGCAACAATTAGTAAATTATCGTTCAAGTCTTCAAGAAGCAACCAACCCCCATGCAGTGAATGCAAAAATAGGAACGACAGATGAAACGGGCAAAACATTTAGTGATTACTTTAGCCAAGCCTTTACGCAAATCAATCAAAAAGTAGAACAAATGGATCAAGATACGCTCGATGTGATAACAGGCAACGAAACCGACTTAGCGCAAGTCATGATTCGAATGAATGAAGCGCAATTGACTTTGCAAACAGCAACCCAAATTCGAAATAAATGTTTAGAAGCATACAACGACATCAAGGGGATGCAATTTTAAAAAGATGAGGAGAATGAAATAAATGGTTGCGAAATTGAAAGATGGGTTAGAACAATTAAAAGAGAAATGGCAAGAAACTAGTCCGCTCGTCAAAAAAGCAATCGTTTTATTTGCCGTCAGTGCCGTCGTTGTAGGTAGCTTTGTCTTTTACTTCGTAACAAAGGTTGATTACGGAATCTTATTTTCAGACATGAGTTCCGCAGATGCTGGCATGATTAGTCAAGATTTAAAAGAAAAGAAAATCCCTTATCAACTGAAAGACAACGGGAAGACGATTTTGATTCCGGTAACTGAAATCGATGAATATCGCATTGACTTAGCAGTTGATAATAAATTACCAGATAGTACAACAGGTTTTGAATTATTTGACACTGCTGGGATTATGACGACCGATGAAGATCGTAAAATCATGTATCAACGAGCGCTAACAGGTGAGTTGCAGCGAGCGATTCATTCCTTGGATGGTGTCGAAAAAGTAAAGGTCATTTTAGTCACACCAGAGGATGACTTGTTTTCGACCAATCAAAAAGAAGCAACGGCGTCCATTGTTTTAACCTTAAAAAAGGCTTTAGAACCAGCCTCCATTCAAGGGATTGTGGCGCTGACGACAGGTGCCGTTGAGAATTTAAAAGCGGAAAACGTCAAAGTGGTTGACAGTAATGGTCAAATCTTGTCAGTGGTGGAAGAAGAGGATGATTTTTTCCAAGGTGGCGCAAACAATAAGTACATGGAAATGAAACGTAGCTATGAAGAAAGCCTGGAAAAGAAAGTGGAGCGTTTATTAGAACCAATCTATGGAGCCGATCGGGCGAAAGTTTCCATTAACGTCGATTTAGATTTTGATTCTGTGGAAAGCACACGGACAACCTATGGCAATCCTGAGGTGCGCAGTGAAAACGTGCAAGCGACAGGAACGGGCGAGGACATTGAACGTGCTCAGACCGGCCAAGTCAACGACAACGTGACAAACGTAACAGGTGGTACAAATGAAGGCAATAGTAGTTACAGTCGGAGCATTAATAATGAGTTAGATACAGAAGTTGTGACCACAATTAATGCACCAGGGACCATTCGTCGAATGACTAGTTCAATCGTGGTTAGCGCCAATGTCCCTGCTGACGTTCGCCGTGAATTAGAAGCCTTGGTCGCTTCAGCGGTTGGCTTTGATGAAACGCGCGGAGACAATATTGCTGTTCAAGGAATAGACTTTAACCAAGGGGAAGAAGTCATCGAAGAGGAGACGCAAGGAGGGGCAATCGCTATCAAAGACAATTTCAATCAATACTTACTCTATTTTGTTATTTTTTCAGGTGTGATTTCCACCTTACTCATTGTGATTTTGACAATTGTCTTGCTAAAAAGAAAACGTCAAGAAGAAAATTACCTCGTAGCGGATGAAGAAGTTGAAGAAATGACTGAAGAAGCACGCGTGACGGCAGCACCAATTTTTGAAACCTTCGATGTCGCTGATGAAACGCCTCAAAGGGATGAACGAGAAGAAAACGAAAATCCAATCGAGAAAAAACGTCAACTTCAAAAAGAACAAGTCCGTGAACAACAACGAAAAGATAAAGCCGCGAAAGACTATGCCGTTGAAAATCCAGAAGTCGCAGCAGAATTAATAAAATCTTGGTTAAAAGAACTTAAATAACAGGGAGTGAAAACGATGGATTCAATTGAGGGTGTAAAAAAAGCAGCCATATTATTAATTTCATTAGGTTCTGAGACCTCCTCGCAAATTATGAAACTCCTCCCTGAAGATGTGATCAAGAAGGTTAGTTATGAGATTGCGAACATGGAATTTGTGAGCCCAGAAGAAAGGGACCGTGTTTTAGAAGAATTTGTTGAAACTTCTGCCGCTAGAAGGTATGTCGTTGATGGCGGAATTGATTATGCTAAAGACTTGTTACAACAAGCTTTAGGACCCCAAAGGGCCAAAGAAGTGATCGATGTCTTAACACAAATTCAATTAAGAGAGCGCCCGTTTAATATGGCACGAAAAGCCGATACCCAACAATTAACAAATGTCTTGTTGAATGAACATCCACAGATTGTCGCCTTGATTCTATGCTATATGCAACCAGAAAAAGCAGCAAATATGTTGGCGCAGTTTCCTGATCACTTGCAAGTGGAAATTGCTGAAAGAATTGGTACGATTTCAAGTACTTCACCGGCCATCATTGCAAAAATCGAAAAAGTCATTGAAAACCGCTTCTCCAATTCGATTGAAAGTGACACCGAAACAGTTGGTGGCGTGAATACCTTAGTTGAAATCTTAAATTCCGTTGGACGTAGCACAGAGAAGAATATCTTGACCGATTTAGAAAGTCGCCAGCCGGACTTATCCAATGAAATTAAGGCGAGTCTCTTTACCTTCGAAGACATCGTTGGCTTGGACCGCTTGGATGTTCAAAAAGTCCTTCGCGATGTGGAAAACAGCATGTTAGTCTTGGCGCTTAAAGGGACAACGGATGATATTCGCCAATTTATCTTTGGCAACCTATCAAGTCGTGCAGTGGAAAACATTAAAGAAGAAATTCAATTTATGGGGCCAACCCGTCTATCTGCGGTAGAAGAAGCACAACAACATGTTGTTGCAGTAATTCGCCGCCTCGATGAAACAGGTGAAATTTATATCGGAAGAGGCGATCAAGATGCAGTGGTCAAGTAAGCATATTTTAAAAGATATTCGTATGGAGGCCCATCAAAAACCGATTTCCATTGAAACGATTGTGCCGCTTGCGCCAAAGCCGGTTCGGACTTCGGAACCTATAAAAGAAAAAAAAGCTGCTTTGACCCCAGAGCAACGAAGAGCTTTTGAAGAACAGGCGGCCAAAGAAAGAGAAGCTGCACGCCTAGCAGCAGAATTAAAAAAATTGAACCAACTAAAAGAAGAAATGCTGGCACAAGCGCAAACACAAGCGCAGCAGATTTTGGAAGAGGCACAGCTAGAAAGTGAACAAATCAAAAAAGCGGCTTATCAAGCCGCTTTTGAGCAGGGAGAAAAAGCTGGAAATCAAGCCGGCTATCAAGCAGGAATCGAACAAGCGACAGTCACAGCGCATGGCTTATTGCAAACGGCACAAGCCAATGCCGAAGCGATCTTCGAAGAAAGTCAAAAATATGTGCAAGAAAAGAAAAGCGAATGGACCGAGGCTGTCGTTCAAATGGCTGAAGCCCTTATCAAAAAACAGTTTTCAGTCGATGAACAAACCATTTTAGCCGTGTTAGAACCCCTATGGTTGGAAATTGAACAACCTGACCAAATGTTGCTTGTGCGAACGCATCCCGATCACGTTCAAGTCCTCAAGGAAAGACTCGAAGAAAAGAAAAAAGAAATCAGCCACTTCCGTTATGTTGTGCTAAAAGAAGAAAGTTACCATCCGTATCAAGTCGAAATCGAATCGGATGAAATGCTTTTAACATTTGATTTAGAAAAAGAACTGCACACATTTTTACAGCAGTTGAAAAAGGGTGAGTAAGAAAATGACGATTCATTTACCGTTCGCTTCGTTTATTGAAAAAGCCCAACAAACACCCTTTCGTACCTTATACGGCAAAGTAAGTGAAGTCGTTGGGCTAATCGTTAAAGTGGAAGGGCTCGACGTGTTTGTCGGTGAAATTTGTGAAATTGCCGTGCGTAACGGTGAGAAAAAAACACTTGCTGAAGTAGTAGGTTTTGTGAAAAAAACAGTCTTGCTCATGCCTTTAGACGAACTCGAAGGGATCGGTCCTGGCTGTTTAGTGAAACCAACAGGGAAAACTTTGACAATCAAAATAGATGATCAGCTGTTAGGAAATACCTTAGATGGTCTAGGACGACCAATGGATCGTTGGATTGATACCTCAGACTTTGAAGAGTACCCTGTCATGCAAGATTCACCTGATCCTTTTGAAAGGGAAAAAATCGGCGCGGTTTTACCAACCGGTGTTCGAGCAATCGATGGGTTACTAACAGTAGGTGAAGGGCAACGGCTCGGTATCTTTGCCGGAAGTGGTGTTGGGAAATCGACCTTGCTAGGGATGATCGCCAAATATTCTGAAGCGGAGATTATTGTCATCGGTCTAATCGGTGAGCGAGGCCGTGAAGTCAAAGAATTTATTGAAAACGAACTGGGACCTGAAGGATACCGTCGTTCGGTCGTGGTCTGTGCGACTTCGGATGCGCCACCGCTCGTTCGTTTGAAAGGGGCCCATGTCGCCACGGCGATTGCCGAGTATTATCGTGACAAAGGCAAAAAGGTGGTCCTAATGATGGATTCTGTGACACGTTTTGCGATGGCGCAACGTGAAATCGGCTTATCGATTGGTGAACCGCCAACGACCAAGGGCTACACCCCTTCAGTCTTTACTGCTCTACCCAAATTACTGGAGCGAAGTGGGATGTCAAATAAGGGATCAATCACGGCTTTTTATACGGTTTTAGTTGAAGGAGACGATATGAATGAGCCTATCGCGGATGCGGTACGTGGAATTTTAGACGGCCATCTGATTTTGTCGCGAAAAATTGCCGCTCAAAATCATTATCCTGCGATTGATATTCAAAATAGTTTAAGCCGCTTGATGAAAGCCATTGTAACACCCGAACAATCGAAAAACGCCGGTGACTTAAAAGAAAATTTAGCGACCTATCAAGAAGCCAAAGATTTAATTGATATTGGCGCCTATAAGCCCGGCAGCAATGCGGTCGTAGACTATGCGATTAGCTTACACCATCCAATCAATCAATTTTTACGCCAAAGTGTCGATGAATTTTCAGAATATCAACAAACACAGAGGCAACTACAGCAGTTATTTACTTAGTATTTTTGAAAGATAAAAAAGAAAGAGGCAGAACATGCAAAAGTTTACCTTTAGTTTAGAAAAAGTATTAGATGTACGTTGGACAGCTGAAGAAGAGGCCAAGCAAGCATATGCGACCGCTCAACAAGCTTTGTATGAACAAGAAGAAAATCTTCGTTTGCTTCGACAAGAAAAGGCAGAACTTTTAGAAGTGCCTGAAGTCGGAGTGAATCGCATGCAAGTCCGTTACTGGTATTTGATGGAGTTGGAACGTCAAACCGATTTGGCACAATCTCAAGTCGCTCATTTTCAACAAGCAGTCGAGGTCGCGCTCGAACATTACATTCACGCGCAAAAAGAAAGAAAAATACTAGAACGTTTAGAAGAAAAAAAATGGGAAGAACATCAAGTCGAAATGAAACGCGAAGAACAAAAAACGTTAGACGAGATGGGGCTGCGCAAGTTAGCCATTCAATAAAAGGGGAGGAGGGGAAGAAATGAAAGAAATCCAAGCCGCAACGACTGCGGTATTCGTGGGGAAGAAGGCCAGCGGTCACGCACAAGCAATCGATTCGCCAACCTTTCAACAATTCCTCCAAGGCTATACTTGGTCAGCCGAGTCAAATTCCCCCCAGGGAGAATCGGAAGTAGACGACGCCTTATTCAGTGAAACAGAGAGTGAGTCAACACTCGAAAGGGGAATGACTGACGAGTTCGTACCAGATGAAGGGCAAGCAGCTTTCAGCGAAGTGCCTGTTGCTCCGCCAGTTGTCGAAAATCAAGCGCCCCTTCAATTGCTTGAGAGTCCATTGACGGCACAACAGTCAATGAACTTCGCCGCTCAATGGACCGAGCCAGAAGCAAGGACTGAGGAGGAATGGCTTTTAAGAGGAAATGTGACACCTGTCACGGAGTCGTTGATCAGCAGTCGCTTGGCAGGACCATTGGAACAGCCAGCAAGTGAGCAGTGGAACGAAAACACCCCCTCACTTGTCGCAGGTCAGCAATCACAGGTAGGTCAAACATTCCTTGAAGGGCAAGCGGAGCGGGTCCATTCGATCGAAGAATCCGACAATCAATCGTTGGCCAAGACGGCACCTAAAGAAGTGAAGCAGGTAGAAACAAGTACGGTGCTGCCAAAAGAATCGCCAGTAACGATGGCAGAAAAAATTAACGTTAGCCCAGAACCGTTGGCAGCAAACGCGGTACAAGCGACGATGACTTTCCCAAGTACCGTCATTGAAAAAATGGAACATGGAAAAAGCGAAGCAGTCCCGATGGCCGTGATTGAAAAAATCAGCCAACCACTCGTCGAAAAAGTCACGACCATGAACACTTTTGACACTCAAAAAATCACAGTGGCACTCTTACCTGAGAAATTAGGCAAAATGGAAGTGACCATTCAAGTTACCAATCAAAAGGTGCAACTTGAATTTCTAGTTGAAAGTAGTCAGACGCGACAGATGCTTGAAACCATCACGACAAAGTTCGAACAAGTCTTAAATAAACAAGCCTTTCCACCGCAATTGTCGCAAGAAAAAGTCACACCAGCGACACCGCTAGCATCACCATTACAAAACGAAATGGGCTTTTTTAATCAATCTGCTTTTCAGCAAAGTTTTCAACAAGAAAGACAACAAGCTACGTTTTCTGGGAAAACAGGTCCCCAAAAAACATTTGCTGACCTTACAACAGAAAAGATGGAAAACCTTCCAAGTAAGGGCAGTGTGGATCTTTTAGTCTAAATCGAAAAAGAAAGGAACGAACAATCAATGCCAAGTTCAGTCAATAACTTTGCGAATACTTATGGACCAGAAGTTGCTTCTGCTCGTAATCGCGAAAAAAGCAATCCATCGGATATTTCAATGGATGATTTTTTGAAAATTTTAGCGGCATCAATGAGTAATCCGACCGTAATGGGCGGAGAATCCGGAGGTGGCGGTAACGCCGGTACGGATTATATTGGCCAATTCATTCAATTTACTTCATTACAACAAATGAAAGAAATTGGGGATGGCATGGTCAGTTCGTTACAAATGACTCAACAACAACAAGCCTTTGATATGATTGGCCGTCAAGTGACAATTGCCGATGGCGAAGAAACTGTTCAAGGGATTGTTGAAAAAGTCAAATTTGTCAATGGCTATGCCACGATTGTTGTGCACGGAACGGAGTATTATTTAGGCGCTGTGCAAGAAGTCGGTGACCGAATAGGACGCACCGATGAAGCGGACTCGACACCTACACCAGAGGAATCAGCGGACGAATGAGACCGATAAGAAACGATTTCGATTGGCTGGGGATTCAAGCGAAGGCGGCACAGCCTTCGCGTCCGGTGAAAGCGAGCGACCAAACCCGTTTTGAAGCACATCTTCAAGCCAAAAAAAGAGAAGTTCATGTCTCAAATCATGCCAAAAAGCGGCTGGATTTGCGACAACTTCACTTGCAAGCAGAGGATTATCATCAATTGAATCAAGCCATCAATGAACTAGAAGAAAAAGGCGGCAAAGAATCTCTCCTAGTTTATAAAGAAATGGGTTTCATTGCGAATATTCAAAATCGAACGATTATTACCGCGATGGATATGGAAGAACTCCATACCATTACCAACATTGATAGTGCCAAATTTATTAAATAAAAAACGGCTGGACTTGAAAAAGAGGCCCTTGCATTTTCGGACTGATTGAAGAAAATGCCCAACAATAGGAGGATGAAAGAAATGTTACGATCATTATATTCAGGTGTTAGTGGAATGAAAGGTTTACAAACAAAAATGGACGTGGTTTCCAATAATATTGCAAACGTGAATACGGTTGGCTTTAAATCAAGCCGTGTCGTCTTTCAAGATATTATGAGTCAGACAACAGGGAGTTCGAGTGCAGCAGGAAATGGTTTAGGGGGGCAAAATGCCCAACAAGTTGGACTAGGTGTCCAAATTGGTGCGATTGACACGGTGCATACAGTCGGCGCACCGCAATCAACTGGGCGAGAACTGGACTTTTACATTAGTGGCGGAGGTTATTTTGTTTTACGTGGTCCGGGAGCAGATGGAGAAGCAGTGAATTACTATACGCGTGATGGGTCGTTCGTTCGTGACTCTGAAGGAAACCTAACCAATAGTGGCGGGATGAAAGTCATGGGTGCCGTTGTGAATCCGCCGGTTGAGTATGATGACAATTTCCAATTAGATTCCGTGCCGGTCGATGAAAATAATTTGACAACCTTAGCTGTCCCAGAAACCTTACCTGGTGCGGCTGATCCCAATGACCCTTCCGCAGAATACAAATCGATGGGCATTGATGCCAACGGGTTAGTCTTGGCTCGGTATGGGGACAAGACTTATGTCGTGGGTCGTGTTGGACTTGCAACATTTAATAATCCCGATGGTCTAGAAAAAGTCGGCGGTAATAACTATCAAGTAGGTGCCAATACGGGAGATCCAATTATTGGTGTCAGTGGTGCAAATGGAACAGGTGCCCTCCGTTCAGGTGCGCTAGAAATGTCAAATGTGGATTTATCAAGTGAATTTACAGAGATGATTATTGCTAACCGTGCTTACCAAGCCAACGCACGAACCATTACAACATCTGATGAAATGTTACAAGAATTAATTAATTTAAAACGTTAACCGTTCCTTAAACGATCAAAGAGGTGAAAACAATTGATTCTTTTAACCGCATTAAATAAAAAAAGTTTTTATTTAAATCCCGATTTAATTTATCGCATGGATGAAACACCCGATACGACGATTACACTTACCGATGGCAAGACCCTTGTTGTCGGTGAATCGGCTCAAGTGGTAGCTGCCCGAATTCTGGCCTATCGTCGAGAAATCTATCGTGAATTACTCCAAGCAGTGAAACAATCAGAAGAATAGGAGAAAAAGACGTGGCAAAAAATGAAAAAAAAGCGAAAAAAAGCAAAAATGAAGAGGGAATTCTTGAAGGGGAAGCGACGCTAGTGGAGAAAAAACCACTAAATTTGGCTATTTTGATTCCGATGATTGCCGTGATTGCCATCGCAGGGAGTATTGCAGGCACGATTATTACCAATAAGTTCATCGCACCTCCAGTTGTTGTCGGTGCAGAAGGTTCAAATGGTGGGAATGCTGCGGGGAGCAGTAAAATTACCGATGATCAAGTCATTGTCCCGATGGATGAGTTCTTGGTGAATCTTGCACAAGGAGAAAAAGAAAAAGCCCAATACATTCGGATTACCCTTTCGTTATTAACAGGTGGGGAAAAAGATAGTCAGGAAATCACGAAAAATGTCGCGGTGATGCGTGATAGCATCGTCAATACTTTGCGTCAAAAAAGCAGTACGGATATTTTAGCTGGAGCAGAAGGTGTCGCCAACTTAAAAAGCGAATTGCGCGATGCGATTAACGAATCCTATGGCAAATCGATTATTGTCGAAGTATTTATTACCGATTTTGTGATTCAGTAATGAAAGGTTGAGAACAAGAAATGGAACTATTTTTTTCTGTACTTAAAATGATTGTCTTTTTACTCGTTATCATCTATGCCATCAATTGGTCGCTAAAGTATTTAAACCGCTACACGAACCAATCGGCCGATGCAATTCAAGTCATTCAACGTTTAGGTGTGAATAAGTCTTCTTCGATTGCGATTGTAAAAATTTTAGATCAGTACTATATCATGAGTTTGTCGGAACACCAAAACCAGATTATAAAGATTTTATCGCCAGAAGAAGTTTTGCAATATCAAGCAACGCTCGCCCCTCAAACAGAACCTTTTGTTCCAAGTGCTTTTTCAGAGTTAGTGAAAAGCAAAGTGGAACAATTAACCAAAAAGAAAGAGGAGTAAGGACATGAAAAGTAGAAAAAATAGGACCTTTTGGTGGATGGCTTTTTTGCTAGCGGGCTTGGTTTTCTTTTTCAAACCAATCCCCGTTGAGGCCGTCACGACCGATGAGTGGACCAACACCATCAGTCAACTTGTAACTAATGGTGACGGCAGTAACACGGTTGTGAATAATTTTATCTTAATTACGCTTCTTTCCTTGATTCCTGTCCTACTGATTATGACGACTTCCTTTACTCGAACGGTCATGGTTTTGTCCTTTGTGCGAAATTCTTTAGGAACGCAACAAAACCCACCGAACCAAGTCTTAATCGGTTTAGCCTTGTTCCTAACCTTTTTTGTGATGCGTCCGGTCTATACGGATATTTACGAACAGGCGATTCAACCCTATCAAGCGCAAGAAATTTCACAAGAAGAAGTATTTGAGCGCTCAGAAAATCGCATGAAAGAGTTTATGTATGGCCAAACACGCAAGCAAGATTTAGAGCTTTTCCTAGAAATTGCCGAAGAGAAAGGCAAGTATCCTTCTTACCAAGAAGTACCCCTAACAATCTTAACCCCGGCTTTTATTATCAGCGAGTTACGAACGGCTTTTAGTATTGGTTTTTTACTTTTCATCCCTTTTTTAATTATTGATATGGTTGTCGCCAGTATTTTAATGTCAATGGGGATGTTTATGTTATCGCCAGTCATGATTTCCTTGCCGTTTAAATTATTGCTCTTTGTCTTAGTGGATGGCTGGTATTTAGTAGTGGAGTCTTTGGTTCGTAGTTTTCAGTAAGAATAAATCTCGAAAGAAAGTAGGGAGCGATCGATGTCAATTGAACTTGTTGCCCAAGTGATGCGTGATGCCTTTTTACGAATTTTATTAGTAGCTGGCCCAGCCGTACTCGTGGCGTTAGCGGTAGGTCTAGTGGTGAGTGTGTTCCAAGCAACCACTCAAATTCAAGAACAAACCTTAAGTTTTGTCCCAAAATTAATTTCTATTTTTTTAACCATCTTGCTTGCAGGAAATTTTATGCTCAATTTATTAATCAATTTTACGAAATCGATTTTTAAAATGATTGCATCGATGTAGGGCCTGTCCGATGGAACAAGTACAATTAGGCTTACTTATTTTTATCCGAATGACTGCTTTTATGGTGATTTCACCCGTTTTTTCTCAAAAGGGGATTCCCAATCTTGCGAAAGTGATGCTTTCTGCGGCTTTGATGCTTGTGACTTTTCCGCTTGTGACTGATTTTGAAGTCATCGGCAATCTCTTTCTTTTTGCACTGGTCGTTTGGAAAGAAGTACTTTTTGGCCTCGCCATGGGATTTTTAAGTCAATTGATCTTTACTGGGGTTGAGATGGCCGGACAAATGATTGACTTTCAAGTCGGTTTCTCGATGGCGCAAGCCTTCGATCCGACCTTTGAAATGATGGCCTCACAGTATGGCAAACTCTATTACTGGTTGACACTGATGCTCGTCTTTTTAACGAATTTGCATCATTTATTAATCAAAGGCTTGATTGCGTCTTTTCGTCTCGTTCCTTTAGGTGCAGCCACCTTAGAAGGCCCAACGGTTGAAGGCGTGATGAGACTCTTTGCGCTGACCTTTGAAATGTCTTTGCATTTAGCGGCACCTCTAGTGATTTCAGCCATGATTATTGATATTTTGCTCGGAATCTTATCCCGTTCGATTCCACAAATTAATGTCTTAATGATGGGGATGCCAATGAAGACTTCGATTAGTTTTGTGATGTTCTTATTGCTTTTACCAAATACCCTAGAGTATTTGACCAAGATGCTGCCAAGGTCCATTCAGTATCTGAACGAATTTATCAAGGCCATTGGACAAGTGAGGTGAGGAAATGTCTGACAAAGATGGAAAAACAGAACAACCAAGCCCCAAGCGATTAAAAGACTCGAGGGAAAAGGGCGATATCCCCAAAAGTTCCGACCTTGTCCCAGCCTTGTCTTTATTCGCTTTTTCCATGGTCTTTCTTCCCTTATGGGAGTACGTTACTACCCAATTGATTCCCTTAATGACGAGCAGTTTTCAACGGCTCGCAAATTATGAGACCTTATTAAATGATTTGCCAAAGCTAGGTGTTCAAACAATCGGCTTCTTTTTTCTCCTGTGCGGTCCTTTCCTAATCGTGAGCGTGCTAGTCGCTTACTTGGGAAATTTAGTGCAAGTCGGACTTCTTTTTTCAACCAAAGTCATCAAACCGAATTTTAAGAAACTCAATCCAATTGCTGGATTTAAAAACCTATTTGGCATGCAAGCCATCATGAACAGTTTGAAGACGATTGCCAAGTTTGTACTTGTTTTTTACTTATGTTATCAAAAATTTGTCGCGGTTTTGCCTGAAATTACAAAATTAAATCAAGTCGGCACGCAACAATTATTGAGCTTTCTTTTAAATTTTGCCAAAGAGCTGATGTTTCAAATTGCGATTTTCTTGTTTGTGATTGCCTTGGGAGATTACATGTATCAACGCTATAGTCATCGTAAAAAGTTACGCATGACAAAACATGAAATTAAAGAAGAACATAAGCAAATGGAAGGGGACCCCCAAGTCAAAGCCCAGCGAAAAGCACAACACCAAGCCAACATGCGTAACTCCATCGCTAAAGTGAAAGAAGCGACTGTAGTCATTACGAACCCGACGCATTATGCGATTGCGATTCGTTACCAAGTTGGTGAAGATGACATTCCGACCGTTTTAGCCAAAGGGATGGACGAAATTGCGCAAAAGATGAAAGAAGAAGCCAAAAAATTACAAGTTCCAATGATTGAAAACCGAGCAGTCGCACGGGCGCTCTATCCTTTAGTAGAAGCGGGCGATCACGTTCCCGTTGAAATGTATGAGTCCATTGCAGAAATCATTGCGCTTGTGTACCAGTTAGAAGAAAAAAAGAAACAGAAAATTTAAGGAAAAGTAGAGGAGAGAATACACGATGGATGGAGCAAGACCCCAAAAAAATAAAGCAATCAGCCTAGCAGATATTTTGATTTCCTTTTTAGTCGTTGGGATAATCGCCTTGATTTTAATCCCCTTACCAGCGGCCATCCTCGATTTATTAATTATCGTTAATTTAACTATTGGGATGAATATCTTATTGATTACTTTATTTACAAAAAACGTGTTAGAATTCGCCACTTTTCCTACCGTTTTATTAATTACGACGATGTTTCGCCTAGGATTGAATTTATCTTCAACCCGTTTAATCTTAACGCAAGGCAACGGCGGGCATGTCATTGATGCCTTTGCCAATGTCGTTGCCGGCAGCAATTACATTGTCGGTATCATTCTCTTTGTGATTATTATGATTGTGCAACTCGTCGTGGTTACCAATGGTGCCGGACGCGTTTCCGAAGTTTCGGCCCGTTTCACCTTAGATGCGATGCCTGGAAAACAAATGGCCATTGACTCGGATTTAAATTCCGGTTTAATTACGGAAGAAGACGCCCGCAAACGCCGGAAGGACTTGCAACGTGAAGCAGATTTCTTCGGTTCGATGGATGGTGCGAGCAAGTTCGTAAAAGGAGACGCGATTGCCGGAATTTTAATTACCGTCATCAACTTGATTGGCGGTTCCTTAATCTTCTCGATGGGCGGGCAAATGAGTATGGGAGAAGCCTTCATGACATTCGGCAAGCTTTCCATCGGTGACGGACTAGTCAGTTCCATCCCTGCCCTGCTGATTTCGGTAGCATCCGGGATTATGGTTACTCGCTCTGATAACGGTAGCTCCTTTGGGAAGGACATCGCAGAGGACGTTTTACGCAATCCGATGCTGTTTCGCATAATGGGAGTCATCCTCTTCGTCTTAGCTTTAGTCCCAGGTTTTCCTTTTCTCCCATTTATTCTAATTGGAATCGGCTTGTTTGCTGCGAGTTTTGCGATTAAGCAACAAGAAGAAAAAATCGCGAAAGAACAAAAAAAGGAAGCCCAGCGTTTAGCCTTGCAACGAAAAAAAGACCAGCAAGAAGAAGACGATTCAGTCGCTTCTTTCCAAGTCGAGCCGATTTCGATTGAAATTGGTTACGGTCTAATTCAAATGATTGATAGCACCACTGACAATAGCTTGATGAACCGAATTATTGCGATCCGAAAACAAAGTGCCCATGAATTGGGGATTCTCGTCAGCCCGGTTCGCATACGCGATAACTTATATTTAGAACCAAATGACTATTCGATTAAGATTCGTGGCAACGAAGTCGGAAAAGGCGATATTTATCCGAATAAATTTATGATTTTGCGTTCAAATGAGGAAGACTTTCCCTTTGATGGCATCTTGACCAAGGAACCGGCCTTTAATCTAGAGGCGATGTGGATTGATGAAAAAGATCGTGACATGGCAGACTTACAAGGTTTTACCATTATTGAACCCTTAACCGTTATTGCCACGCATTTGAAAGAAATCATTTATGAACATGCGCCGGAACTCCTTGGTCGTCAAGAAGTCCAAAAATTATTAGAAGGAATTAAAGAACAATACAGTGTTGTCATTGATGAACTGATCCCTGATATTTTACGTCTAGGAGAAGTGCAAAAGGTCTTGCAAAATTTACTAGACGAACAAATTCCAATCAATGACTTGGCCACAATTTTAGAAACATTGGCCGATTACGGTTTGGTAACCAAAGATACCGAGACCTTAACTGAGTACGTTCGTCAGTCGTTAAAACGTACGATTGCTGCAAAATACATGGATGAAGCGCAGCAGTTAAAAGTAATTGTCCTTCACCCAAAAGTGGAAGACCTCGTGACACAAAGCATTCAAAAAACAGCGACAGGATCGTACCCTGTCTTAAAACCCGAATCCGTCAATTTACTCTTAGAAGCACTAGGAAATGTGCATCAACAATTAATGGCGGAAGGTACGCCCCATGTAATTTTGGCTTCTCCTAAAATTCGTTTGGCGATACGCAAACTGATTTCCTTTAATTTTCCAGATATTGCTGTCTTATCCTTAAATGAAATCCCGAATGAAGTCATGATTGAGTCTGTTGGTAGTATCGAAATCTAGTCTAAGAGAAAGGATGCCTTCAATTGTATGAATTAAGTTTGGAAGATGAAATAATCAAGTATTTACCGTTAGTGGAACGAGTAGTGAACCGAATTAAGATTAAAAACACGGATTATGAACAAGGTGATTTATTTAATATTGGTGTGATTGGTTTAATGGATGCTCTAAAAAAATATGATCCAACAAAGAAAGTTCCTTTTGAAAGTTACGCCGCCATCCGAATTCGCGGGGCAGTGTTTGATGAAGTTCGGAAACATGGCAAGATTTCTCGTTATCGAATGGGGCAATTGAATGCCTACTATCAAGCAAAACAAGAACTCGAACAAATCGAAAAACGAGAAGTCACAGACCTAGAAATTTGCGAACATTTACAAATTAATCAAAGTCAGCTAAACGATATTTACGATAGTTTAAACTACTTAGCCAGTGTTTCCTTAGAGGCAACCTTGTTTAATCAAGACGATGATGGCCTCACGGTTGAAGATACTTTAGTCGATGACCGCGTGGAAAATGCAGAAGAAGAAGTCGTTGAAAATGAACGCAAACAAGCATTGCAAACAAGCATTGAGACCTTAACCGAGCGCGAACAAATTATTTTAAACCTCTACTATACAGAAGAGTTAACCTTAAAAGAAATCGCAGAAATTTTAGGTGTTTCCATTGCTCGAGTGTCCCAAATTCATGGAAAAGTGATTGGTAAATTAAAACTGAAAATTGAGGAGGAGTTACGATGATTCGTTCGATGGATACATTAACGAAAAGTTTTCAATTATTACAAAAAAGACAAGAAAATACTAGTAGCAATCTCGCCAATAGTCAAACAAATGGGTATCAAAGCCAACGCTTGTTTCAAAAGACCCTAGAGGAAGTCAACTTACACAACTATCAAGGCGGACCTGAAGTCAATCGTCGCCACGAGGTGGGAGGCTTCACTTTTGGCAATGAGTTAGCTGGCACCCAGTTAAATACGGAGCGAGGAGCCCTGGAACAAACTGGACGTCCAACAGATTATGCGCTAGTGGCAGATGGTTATTTTAGCGTTCGTCTACCAAATGGCCAAGAGTCGTATACGAGAAATGGTCATTTTACGACAAACGACCAAGGACAATTGGTCACCCAAGAAGGCTACCTTGTTTTAGGAGCGGCTGGACAAGGCGTTTTGGCCAACCAAACCTCGCCGAACTTTCGAATCGTTCAATTGGATGCAGCGGGTACGCTTAACCATCAAGGAAATGGCTACTATACGAGCGAGACTGCGGGTCAAGTTTTACAAAATCCGCTGACAAGACAGGGCTTTTTAGAAACGTCCAATGTAAAAGTTGCTGATGAAATGGTCGAACTGATGCAGACCGCACGTGAATTTGAAGCCAATCAAAAAACCTTAAGTACTATCAATCAAACATTACAAAAAGCGACCAATGAAATTGGCCGAGCATAGGAGACTTGATTTATGAATCATCTATTAAATATTAGTCGGTCAGGTATCAATGGCTTGCAACAAAAACTTGATGTGACGGCCCATAACTTGGCAAACGTCAATACGGCCGGCTACAAAAGGAAAACCTTGCAGTTTCGCGAGCTACTCAATAACCCGATTGCCAACCAGGCACCGGTCAACGAAAATGCCAATCCAGCAGTGATTAATCGTGGGGTCGAAGGACTGGTCATGCAAGACCTTTGGCAACAAGGCAGTTTTTTAGAAACGGGAAATCCGTGGCATTTTGCCATTGAGGGCGACGGGTTCTTTGGTGTGCGTGATGCCAATAATCAATTACTCCTTACCCGTGCGGGCGCTTTTGGCCAAGATGAAACGGGTCGTCTAGTGAACCAACAAGGGGAAGCAGTGGAAATGACCGATTTTTTACCTAGTAACCAATGGCCCAAAGGAGAAATCCATGTCACCGCAAGTGGTGCAGTGAGCATTGTCCACGCGGATCAACAAACGCCCGTCGGTCAAATCCGCCTCTACCAACCAACCGATTTCAATGCCTTGGTGGCAGTCGGAGAAAACCATTTTCAAGTCAATCCAGGCACCGCACTTGTGGAAAGCTTGCAAGGCAGTCGAATTCGTCAAGGGTCTTTAGAGCAATCAACCGTTGATGTGGCTCAATCGATGAGTGACATGTTGGTGACGCAAAGGGCCTACTCCTTGAATACACGTGCGCTTCAGTCAACCGATGAGATGTTCAGTACGATTAATCGTTTTACTGAATAGTTAGGTGACAGCGATGATTAAAGTAAAAAAACTCAATAAAATATACAAAAATGGCCAACAAGCCCTCAAAAATATTTCTTTTGAAATTACCCAAGGCGAGTTTGTCTATTGTGTTGGACCAAGTGGCTCAGGGAAAAGCACCTTGTTTAAAAGTTTATCAAAGGAAATTCAGGTGACGAGTGGGGCCATTCAACTAAGCCAATATCGGGTCGATCGAATTCCCGCTCGTGACCTCTATCTCCTTCGTCGAGAGGTCGGGATTGTCTCACAAGAAGACCTCTTGCTTGCGGGCATTTCTTGTTATGAAAACATTGCTTTTTCTTTACGGGTTCTCGGATTGAGTAAAAAAGAAATTCAAGAAAAGACTTTGGCGGCCTTAGCTTTAGTTGACATGACGGCTTATCAAAAATACTTGCCTGAAGAACTTTCAATCGGTCAAAAAAAGAAAATTGCGATTGCACGGGCTTTGGTCAATCAACCACCGCTTTTATTGGCGGATGAACCAACAGCCAACCTTGATGTGCATTCGGCCGTTGACCTAATGAAACTCTTTTTAAAAATTAACCAACGGGGCACAACGATTTTACTAGCCACGCATGATAGCACGATGGTCAACTCGATTCGCCATCGCGTCTTGGAACTCAATGCAGGCGCCTTAATTCGTGATGATCGAAAAGGTGGCTATACGCGTTTTTCTGATCCGAAAGACGTCTATGTTTGGTAAGGGACCTTAAATGAAAGGAACCGCTATCCGATACTTGTTAGTAGGACTCTATCTTGTGAAAGAAAATCAAGGTGTAGCGTCTTAAAATAAGGAGAATAGAAGGGATATGCCGATGAAGAAAGAGAATAAGCAAAGAAAGAAACAGACACTAAAAGGAATACTCACCTCTTTATGGCCGTTGACAATTACGGCAGCAGGACTTTTAGGAGGCTATGTTTTTTTAATTAAACCAATGGAAGACCCCACAATGATCCAGCGTTTTCTCGCTTTTTCTGTCACATTGATTCTTTTACATGCAGTCTTACGCATTCTTTTAGCGCTAGGGAACAAACCAGTCAACCAAAAAGAATTTCAATTGGTCTTGGCTGAATTAGAAAGCGTTCGGGGCGGTGATTTTTCAACGCAAAGTAATTTAACAGAACAAATCAAAGATGGCAAACTAAGTGAACTTGCCGATCATTTAATGGCGGTGGTAAACACCTTTAAAGCCGTCTTAGTTGGGATGAAAGAAGAAGGCACGAGCATGAGTGGCATGGTCGACCAATTAACGAATACGTCACAACAAGCCAAAAATGCGATGGGCAATATTCAAGCGTCCATGGATACGATTGCGCAAGCCAGCCGTTCCGAAGCACAAGAAGCAGAAGCCACCGTGCAGCAAATGAATGAATTGTCACAAGGGATCGAACACCTTTATGCGGAAATTAATCAGATGACCGGTTATGCCGATCAATCGCACGAAAGCAACATTCATAATTCACGCTTGATTTCAGAAGTGTTTGAAAGTTGGGAACAAGAACGCCAAAATCAATCCCAACTGGTGGAACAAGTCAATGCGATGAACGCAGGGATTCAAGACATTGGAAAAATCGTTCAATTGATTAATGATATCGCTGAACAAACTAATTTGTTGGCATTAAATGCCTCCATTGAAGCCGCACGAGCAGGTGAAGCCGGACGTGGGTTTGCGATTGTTGCAGAAGAAGTACGGAATTTAGCGGAACAAAGCAATGAATCCGCCAATAACATTCGAACAATGATTGACACGATTCGTTCAAGTTCCGGTCAAATCGCCAAAGAAATTGGGCGCTCGTTTGACGAAGGGCAAGCACGAACACAAACGCTAAATGAAGCAATGGCTTCTTCCAACACCGTTTCTGAAATTGTGGAACTCTTTGTAAATAGTATCCAATCAACGGAAAATTACTTAGCACAAATCGTTCAAAAACAAGAACTCGTGCAAAACTCAGTGAGAAACATTTCAGAGGCGGTCGTAGAAACCTCCAGCGGGACACAAGAAGTTCATGCGAATTTAGAAGATTTCTCCCTCTTAATTGATTCCTTTGAAGCGAATACCAAGGAAATGGAAACCATTGCCATGATCTTGAAGTATCAAGTTGAAAGCTTTAAGTTATAAAATAATACGCAGAAAAGAGAGGGAAACGATGGAACAATATGTTGTATTTAAAAGTCACGGTCAATTCTTTGCCATTTTAGTGCAAAATGTGGATCGGATTATTGAAGCAAACCAATTCATTCAATTACCAGAAGTCTCTGATTTTATTTTGGGTGTGTATGAATACCAAGAGCGTATGATTCCAATTGTGGATATTCGCAAAAAATTATTTAAAGAATACACCGAGAAAAAAGCAGAGACCAAAGTGATTTTATGTCAGTGGGAAGGACAATCCCTCGGCTTATACGTCGAAGACATTGTTGGCATTTCTTATATGGCAGATACGGCGTACGAAGAAGGTTTAGTTCGGGCGGCATCGAAACAAGGATACATTGATAAATTCTTAAAACTCGACGAGCAAGTAGTCATGATGCTATCGATGGACTTTTTGTTTAATAATCAGCAAGAAACGCCGGCTTTGGAAGAGTTAGAAGGGCTCATCCAAGCCCAAGAACAGGCAGCGGACTAAATGATGCAACCACCAAAAGAAGTGCGGGTGGGGATTTCAGATTATAAAACCGCCCAGGCACCAAACAAATTAATTACCGTTGGACTCGGCTCTTGTATCGGTACGATTATTTATGACGAACGCTCCAAGGTCGGCGGGCTAAGTCATATTATGTTACCTGATAGTCGTTTCTTTACCAACCGTCAAGAAATTAAAGTGGCAAAATTTGCCGACTTAGCCATCCCGCAAATGGTCAAAGAAATAAAATTGCAAGTGCCACGGCCGCAATTAAAAGCAAAAATGGTCGGTGGCGCGAGCATGTTTGCCTTTGGAAATGCCCAGTCCGGGCCAGGCATTGGCGAAAGAAATATTGAAGCGGTTGAGAAAATCTTACAAGAGTTAAATATCGCCATTGTCTCAAAACACGTGGGTGGCAATGCCGGTCGAACCATGGTCGTTGATTTGAATGATTTTTCAACCATGGTTCGGATTGTTAACAAAGAGGTTGTTTATATTTAGAGGAGGGTAAAAATGGATATATTCGTCGTCGATGATTCGGCGTTTATGCGTAAAATTGTGACCGACTTGCTGCGAAAGATGCCCAACGTTCAAGTCACGCATACAGCAAGAAATGGCAAGCGCGCCTTAGCCCTTTTAGAAGAATACCAGCCAGATGTCATCTTATTGGATGTCGAGATGCCGATTTTAAATGGCCTAGATACGTTAAAAATCATTAAAGAAAAATATGACATTCCCGTCATAATGCTGAGTGCCTTAACCAATAAAGAAATTACGATTGAAGCGTTGAATCTAGGCGCTGCTGATTTCGTTGAAAAACCAATGAATATCAAAGAAATAAAAGAAGAATGGATTCGTGAATTTTATTGGAAGATTAAAAGTCTCCCCCAACAAGAAACACGAACCAATGAACCAGTCAAAGAACGCCCAGTCGTCGTGCCCCCACCAAGTGTCGTAAAATTTCCGACACGGGTGCAAGCAGTCGTGATTGGTGCTTCAACCGGTGGCCCCAAATCCTTGTTGAAAATCATCAAAGATTTACCGGCACCATTGCGTCTACCAATTTTTATCGTCCAACATATGCCAAAAGGCTTTACCGCTTCATTTGCTCAACGGATGAACGAAGAATCTCAAGTGGAAGTCAAAGAAGCCGAGCATGGTGAACCGATTCAAAACAAGGTCTACCTTGCACCGGGCGATTACCATATGGTTGTGCGTGATGGCCGTATTTGGTTAGATCAAGAAGAAAAAGTGCATGGCACGCGACCAGCTGTCGATCATCTCTTTCGCTCAGCCGCACAAGTTTACGGCAAAGAACTTGTTGGCCTCCTCTTAACCGGAATGGGACGAGACGGAGCCGCTGGGATGAAGCAAATCGTCCTGCAAGGCGGGTACAATATCGCGCAAGACAAAGAAAGTTCCATCGTCTTTGGTATGCCGCGGCACGCCATTGAAGCCGGAGTCGTGCAAGAAGTTTTAGGACTGGAAGCGATTGGAACAAAATTAAAACAGATTGTTAGGTGAGGAAAGTGGCATTAAATTTTGATTTTTTTAATCAATGGGTGGAAAAGAAATTAGGCATTCAACTAGACGCCTATAAAGAACGCCAAATGCAACGTCGCATCGGGAATATCGTAGAAGCCTCAGGCCATACGACGCTAGAAAGCTACGCAAAATATTTAGAACAAGATGCTGTGGCAAAACAAGAATTTCTATCGCATCTTACAATCAATGTCACAGAATTTTATCGCAATAAAGAATTATTTGACGCCTTTGAGAAGCAGATTGTCGCGCTCAGCCAAACCACACCAGAGTTGAAAATTTGGAGTGCCGCTTGTTCGATTGGTTCTGAGCCTTATACGCTCTCAATGATTTTAAAGAACAACCAGATTTCACGAGCGAAAATTGTCGCCACCGATTTAGATGTCGACATTTTAAAACGCGCTCGAACGGGTCGTTACACGCAAAGCGAGGTCAAAAACGTTCCTACAACCGATTTGGCCCAGCACTTTACCGCAATCGACCAAGACTATCAAGTCAAGCCGCATGTGAAACTACCTGTACACTTTAAACAGCATGATTTATTAAAAGATCGCTACGAAACCAAATGCCACATTATCGTTTGTCGTAACGTAACGATTTATTTTAAAAACGAAGCACGCGATGAAGTCTATCGCAAGTTTAGTGAAGTGTTAGAACCAGGGGGACTGTTATTTACTGGCGCGACGGAGACCATTAATTTTTCGGAACGCTTTGGCCTAAAAAAAATTGATTCATTTATTTACCAAAAAAATGGCACCATTTAACCATGGAAGGAGTTGAAAAGAAGTGGATGATAATCAAATCTATCGGAGTTTATTCTTTGAAGAAGCCGACGACCATCTGGAGCAGTTAAATGATAACGTCCTAGCTTTGGAGAACCATCCGAATGACCTGAATTTATTAAATGAAATTTTCCGTTCAGCCCATACCTTAAAAGGGATGGCTGCAACCATGGGCTATGACGTGATGACGGAATTAACCCACAAAATGGAAAATATTTTAGAAGAATTTAAAACAGGGGCCTTACAAATTAACAGCGAATATATTTCCTTGATTTTTAGCTGTTTGGACCGCTTATCCATTTTAGTGGAAGATTTACGGGCCGATAAAGAATTGCAAATGGCTCAAATCGCGGACGTCTTAGTGGAACTGGAAAAAGTAGAAAACCATGCCGGGATTGAAGTGCCCTCAGCCTTAGAAACACAGACGGAGGTAGGCGCCTTACAAGTGTCCTTTGCCCAGCTGGAGGAATCCGACCTTTTTGTGATTGACCAAGCAGAAGAAAGCGGACATACGGCTTATAGTGTCGCTGTTCGTTTGGAAAAAGAGTCGATGCTCAAAGGACCACGCGTCTTTCTCGTGATGGAAAAACTCGAACAAAGCGGGGATATCTTACATACCGAACCGCCAATGGAATTATTAGAAGAGGGCGAATTTGATACCGATTTTCAGCTTGTTTACTTAACTGAAAACAGTTTGGAAGAGGTCCAAGAAAACATTCTAAGCAATAGTGAAATTGAAGCGATTGTCGTGGAAGCATTTGATGAAGCGCGTCATCGACAAGTTAAAAACGAAGCGACTTTTGAACAAGTTGCAACAACTGAACCCAACAAGCAAGAAACGCAAAAGGTCGTGTCACAAGCGACGCATCAAAACAATCAATCGATTCGGGTCGATTTGTCGCGCTTAGATTTATTCTTAAACTTAGTCTCAGAATTAGTCGTCTATCGTAACCAACTAGAAGACGTCAGCAACCGCGAAAATATCAATGAAATTAAAGATTCATTGGAACAAGTTTCGCGCTTAACTTCTGAATTGCAAGATTTAGTTTTAAAAATCCGTATGCAACAAGTCAACGTCGTCTTTAGTCGTTTTCCAAGAATGGTACGTGACTTGTCAAATGAACTCGGCAAAGAGATCGACCTCGTCATTACTGGGGAGGACACAGAACTCGATAAAACCGTTGTTTCTGAATTAAGTGATCCACTGGTCCATTTAATTCGGAATTCACTCGATCATGGCATCGAAAGGCCTGATGTTCGAGAAGCAGCTGGCAAAGACCGTACAGGGACGGTTCGTTTGACTGCTTTTCAAGAAGGAAACCAAGTAATTATTACGATTGAAGACGATGGAAAAGGCTTAAATCCGGAAATCTTAAAAGCAAGTGCCGAGAAAAAAGGCATTGAAACAGCCAATCTAACCGATGAAGAAATCCAGCGCTTGATTTTCCATCCCGGGTTTTCAACTGCTGCAGAAGTCACAAATATTTCCGGTCGAGGCGTTGGAATGGACGCGGTACAAGCGAAAATCACCTCCTTGGGCGGCACGATTGACCTAAAAAGTGAAGTTGGTGCAGGCACCCTCTTTACCATTCGTTTGCCATTAACGCTCTCGATTATCGACGCCTTAATGGTGCAAGTGGCCGAGGATACGTTTGCCATTCCACTCGATGTCGTGGAACGGGTTGTTTTAATGAAGGAAGAAGAAATCGTCCAAACTTTAAATAAGGAAGTCTATTCCTTCCAAGGAAGCATGATTCCAGTCATCCGGATGAACAAAATGTTAGCCATCAATGAAGCGGTGATGGATCGCTACTACGGAATTATTGTCAACATCGATCAAAAATACTACAGCATTTTAGCCGATCGTCTGATTGGGCAACAAGAAGTCGTCATCAAAAAGATTGATGGCATGCTGCAACAAACGCGTAAATATCAAGGCGCAACCATTTTAGGGGACGGCTCGATTGCCTTGATTTTAGATGTCAATGCGATTTGTAGTGACCAAAGGAGTCTATAATGAATTTTACAGCGTTAGAAATTGACGGGTTGAAAGAAGTCATCAATATTGGTGGCGGCAATGCAGCAACCAGCATTTCAAGATTGGTGAATCGCCGCATCGACATGCGTGTGCCAGAAGTGGAGATTTTAAGTTACGAAGCGATGTATGAACAAGTCATGGAAGATTCAGAAGAAGTCTATGCCGTGATTAGCCAAATCTTAGGCGACGTGCGCGGTGTTTTTCTTTTCGTCTTATCCGATGAGACGGCCAAACGAATGACGGAATTTATGATTGGGGCAAAAAATGCCAGCGACGAAGTGACGCATTCCGCAGTCATGGAAATGACGAACATCGTTTCGAACTCCTTCTTAAATGCGATTGGTACTCTCTTAGAGCAACAACTGATTTCTTCCTTACCCGTGATGCAATACGATTATTTCGGGGCAGTCATCAGCAGTACCTACATGGCTTTAGAGCAATACGATGAGCAAGTCTTGATTATTCGCAATGAATTTTTCTATGATGAAGAACGCTTAGATGCTTCATTGTTTTTTATCCCAGAGATGGGTGTTACGAAAAAAATATTAACAGCTTTAGGAATTTGAAAGGGGAACACCACCAATGTCAAAAAAAATCTTAATCGTCGATGATGCGGTCTTTATGCGAATGAAATTAAAGGATATTTTAGAAAAAAATGGCTATACCGTTGTCGGGGAAGCAGAAAACGGCAAAGAAGCATTTGAAAAATACCAAGCCTTGGCTCCAGACCTTGTGACAATGGATATCACGATGCCAGAAGTCGATGGGTTAGAAGCTTTAAAAATGATTAAAGCCCACGACGCTGCAGCCAAAGTCGTGATGTGTAGTGCCATGGGACAACAAGGGATGGTAATGGACGCGATTCGTGCCGGTGCGCTTGACTTTATCGTCAAACCATTTGATACCGATCGGGTCATTAAGGCTGTTGATAAAGTATTAGCTTAAACAGAGGAGACGTGTTAAAATGCAAATGATTCTCTTTAAAATGAACGATCGCTACTATTTGATTTCAGCAGAGACAGTCGAAGAAGTCATTGATACGACGCACATGACGCGAGTTCCCCTTGCACCAAAATGGGTGGAAGGACTCATTAATTTGCGTGGTACCATCTTAACGGTCGTCAACTTGGCAGAGTTGATTGGATTGCCAAGACCAGATGAACATAAAAATATTTTTATTATGAAAAACGAAGAGGAACTTCGAGGTCTCCTAGTGGAAGAAGTCATAGAAGTGATTGATATCCAGCCAGAAGATTTGGAGTTACGAGAAGACAACGACCAGGATTATTATTCGGGCATTGTTTCTTTCCCTGACAAAGTAGCGAATGTGATTGATGTCAATCATTTGATTTTTGAGTAAATGGAGGTGTCATTGTGGATCAAGTATTATCGCAACAAGAAATCGATCGCCTCTTGAACGCCATGAATAGTGGTGAAATTGATGAAGAGGTTGCGGTCGAGGATAACGAGGGATCAAAGATAAAAAATTACGATTTCCGTCGACCAACAAAACTATCAAAAGAATACATTAACACCTTACATATGATTTTTGAAGATTTCTCAAAAATGGGGAGTGGAGTCTTGTCTACCCAACTAAGAACCAACGTGCAAATGCAGCTCGTTGCGATTGAACAAATTAGTTACGACGAGTTCATTCACTCCATCCCGAAATTTACCCTCTTAGGGCTGTTTCGTTCCCAACCATTAAATGGCATTCAAATGCTTGAGATGAACCCACAATTATGTATGTTGTTAGTGGAACTTTTATGTGGCGGCCTAGACATTCGTCAAGCGCGGAAAGTCGAAGAAGATTTTTCAGAAAAGAAAAGCTTCACCGACATCGAATTGGCCGTGCTCGAAGCGGTCGTAGAAAACTTAACGGAAGTTTACCAACACGTTTGGAAAGATATCACTGAATTAAATACCGTCGTCGATGGTTTGGATACCAACCCTCAGTTGTTGCAAAATATGTCTCCCAATGAACCCGTTGTACTCGCAACGTTCACGGTGAAAATTTTAGAAATTACAACGTTTGTGAACCTCTGTATTCCTTATGTTTTCTTTGAAGGCATCATCGACAAGTTAAGTTTTCGCAACTGGTTTGACACCAATAAAACAACGAATAATGAAGACACCGATGAAATCCAAAAAAGCATTAAGAGCGTTTATTTAGATTTAGAAGTTTTCTTAGGAAGCGCACAAATGAGTCTATCAGATTTCCTTCACTTAGCACCAGGGGATGTCGTGAAACTCGATCGTAAGACGACAGAACCCTTAGTTACTTATATAGAAGGCAAGCCTTTCTATCGAGTAAAACCAGGGCGCAAAGACTCACATCTCGCTGTTGAATTAATTGATAAAATAGAAGGAGACGAAGACGAATGAGTGGAAGTTTATCACAAGCAGACATCGACGCAATGTTAAGAGGAGCAGGAGACTTGTCCGCTCCTGCGCCTAGCAGCAGCCTCGATGAGCAAACAAAACAAGACATTATAGGAGAAGTCGGCAATATTTCAATGTCTCAAGCCGCAACGACACTTTCTGCGATCTTAAATCGCCGTGTGAGTATTACGACACCTCGCGTAAACAAAGTCAAATTCCGGGTGATTTTAGAAGAAATGATTGCTCCCAAAGTAGCGGCAACCGTTAGCTATAAAGCGGGGATTAGTGGGACGAACTTAATGTTATTAGAAGTCAGTGATGCCATTATTATTGCTGATTTAATGATGGGTGGCAATGGAGCACCGGAAAGCCAGCAATTTACCGAGCTGGAATTAAGTGCCGTAGCAGAAGCGATGAATCAAATGATTGGCTCCGCTTCGACCTCAATGGCGACCATGTTTAATCGAATGGTCGACATTCTACCACCCGATGTCAAGCTTTGGGAACAAGGCACAGAAATTGATTACGGCGGCCTCAAAGCAGACGATGACATTTATTGTATTTCATTTAACTTGGACGTCGAAGGTGTGATTGAAAGTGAAATCATGCAAATCTTTACCGAAGCAGTCGTGGTAGATGTGACGCAAGCGATGTTAAACGACAAAGCCGAAGACGTACGCGTGCCGGAACCGACGCCAGTTGCACCGGAACCGGTTGTCGTACAACCAAGTGTTGTCGCACCTGAGCCAACACCGATTGCGACGAACATCCCAGAACCAGTCAAACCAAGTGTCTCAGTGAGCCCTGCAGCTTTTCAACCCTTAACTGGTGGCGGCTCCTCAGAAGGAGACAATCTGGACTTGATTTTAGATGTTCCCCTTGATTTAAGCGTCGTTTTAGGAAAAAGTCGCAAATCAATTAAGGAAATTTTAGCCTTAAATACCGGTTCCGTTGTTGAACTCGATAAACTAACCGAAGAACCACTAGAAATCTTAGTCAACGGCAAGCTGATTGCTACCGGAGAAGTCGTGGTCATCAACGAAAGCTTCGGGGTACGTATTACCAATATCCTGTCACAAAAACAACGACTACATAACTTGCATTAAGCCAAGGCGAGAGGACTGTGACAAAAGTCATGGTCCTTTCAGTCTAGCTAGCATTTTTTCTTTTGATTCGTGACATGAGAAAAAAATTAAACACAAAGGTTTAACTTTTTTCTGATTTCACCGATAATATCAAGTACAGAGGAAAAAGCAGAGGAGGGATTTTTATGAAAATCAATCAAAATTACGGAAAATATCAAAAAGAAATGTATCCACAAGTACCCAATCATGAATTAGCGAAAGCCAAAGCCACTGAAAAACACAGTGACACGCCAACGGTTAAGCTATCTGAAACAGCCCAAAAAATTCGTCAAACGAATACAAACGAAACGAAAAATGCCCAAAAAATTGCGGAAATTAAAAAGGCCATCCAAGAAGGCACTTATCAAGTTTCCGCGAAAGAAATTGCAGAAAATATGTGGCGAGGAATGAAAGAAAAATAGATGAATGAAGCGAAATTCGACAGTCAATTGCAGCGGTTTTTGCAATTGCTAAAAAAAGAAAGAAAAGCCTTGATAAACAACCAGCCGGAAAAATTAGAAGCGATCGTCGAGCAAAAAGCCGCCTATGTTTCGGTCTTTGATGACTATCAAGGCTCGATTTCTGAACGAACGAAAGCACTCATTTTGGCCATTCAAGCGCAACAAGAAGAAAATCTTTTGTTAACGGAGCAAGCAATTAGCTACCAAAACATGTTGATGGCCGCGGTCAAGCAAACGATGAAAACCACCCCGCACACGACGTATTCAAAGCAGCAGGCTAATACGGACAAGCAAGCGCCAACAACCATGATTAATACAGAATTTTAGGAGAAGAAGATGACTGGATTATTTGGATCACTCGGAACAGCCACTCGTGGAATGAATGCCAATCAAACGGCATTACAAACGAGCGGTCATAACATTGCTAACATTAATACGGATGGCTACTCACGTCAAAGAGTCCGCATGCAAACCGAACAACCTTATTTAATGGCAGGTGTCGGCACCATCGGCATGGGTGTCCGGACGACAGGGGTCGATCGGATTGTCGATAATTTTATTCGCACCCAAAGCCAAGGTGCTTATTCAAAATACCGCTTTTTTGAACAAAAGGCCAACGCACTCGGCCAGTTAGAACAATACATGAATGAGCCATCAGAAACCGGTGTCATTCATCAGCTATCCGTCATGCATGACTCGTGGGCCAAGCTAGGCAGTAATCCTGAACTAGGGACGTCCAAAACCTTAGTCGTTGAAAATAGCAGTAGTTTTGCCGATATGGTGAATCAGACCACGAATCAAATCAATCAATTGAAAAATGAAATGGTTGATAGCATCGAAAAAGATGTGCTCGATTTAAATGAAAAATTAAAAGAACTCGACATTTTAAACGGTCAAATCTATGATTTGGCTAGTCAAAATACAGTGCCAAATGATTTACTTGACCGCCGGGACTCCCTATTAAAAGACCTTTCCGGGTTAGCAGAGATTCACTCTGAATTTGACATGTATGGCCGTGTTTCTTCCTTAAAAATTGGAGGCAAAGCAACAGGGACAGAAGTGTTAACCATTGGCGAACGCAAAGAAATTAGTGTCGTGACCGGCAGCGAAGACCCAAGTCAGACGATTTCACTCGGTGGCAATGCCCAAAAGAAAAGTGAAATTGCTGGGGAAAAGTTACCTTTAGGCACGATTGTGATTGCCGATACTTCGACCAATCCTGCGACCGTCGAGACTATTGAAGTCAAACAAGGAGAAATTGGTGGCTATCAAGAAGCGACCAAAGAAGTCACCGCACGTTTAGCCGAATTACAGACCTTTATCCAAAGTGTCGCGGATACCTTGAATCAAACTTATCGAGCAGAAGCGGGCGAAGATTTCTTTACCTTTACCACTGAAGGTAAGTTGGAAGTCAACCCCAATTTACGTGAGAATCCAACCAATTTAATCGTTGGAAAGGCAGATGCTAACGGTGTCCGTCAACCAGGAGATGGGTCATTAGCGACCGCCATCGGTCAACTTTTCAATCAAAAAGATGGCGATCATTTGACCTTTGCAGATCGTTACAACAGCATCGTTACAAAAAATGGCATTTCAAAGCAACAAGCGGATAACACAGCCGATGCCCAATTAACCGTTTTAAACCAATTAGAATATAAAAATGAATCCGTATCTGGTGTCAATATTAACGAGGAAGTTTCAGATGTGATGCGCTTTTCGCAAGCCTTTCAAGCCAACGCGCGGGTCTTGCAAACCATTTCTGAAATGCTAGATACACTGATTAATCGAACAGGAGTGTAAGCGAGATGCGTGTTTCCAGTAACGTGACTTATAATGATTTTATTAAAAACCTCAACCGAAACGCGGTGAAGGTCCAAAAATCATTGAATCAATTAGCGAGTTTAAAAGAAGTTAGTCAATCGTCTGACAATCCTTTGCTGGTTTCAAAAATCATCAACTTAAACGTTTCATTAGGCCAAAATGCAACCTATGCTCAAGAAATCAAGGACAGTATTTCTTGGAGCAATACGCAAGATAGTGCCTTAGGAAGTGTTGGAGAGTCGATGAACCGTATTCGGACATTGATTCAAGCTTCAGGAACGGCGACGGCAGGCAAAGAGGAAGTCAATGCCAATAAAAATGAAATTCAACAAGAAATTCGTTCGATTGTCGACGCCTTAAATACCAACTTTGATGGCCGTTACGTCTTTGCCGGTCAAGCGACTGACAAAGCCCCCTACTCCGTGAAAGAAAACGCGGCAGGGGAAGTGATTGGCATTGAATATCACGGCACAGCGGATCAGTTACCAAGAGAAATCTCAGATGGTGTTTCGATTGGCCTCGTCACCGATGGTAGTAAAATGATGACGGCAAAGGGCGAAGGTTTAAGTGACTTTTTTGAAAAAGTCATGACGGCTTTAGACACGGATGATAAAGAAGCCTTGTCCGGTGATTTAATTGGTGACTTAGATCAATTTAGTAGCAACTTTGTCGATACGCGGACCCAGATTGGGGCAGTCACCAATCGTTTGAAATCGGCAGAAGCACGGAACGAAGCAGAGAAGATTGATTTAAGTCAGTCCTTATCGGATCGTCAAGACGTGGATATTGCCGAAAAATACATGCAGTACCAAAACCAAATGTTAGCTTATCAAACAACGATGGCCATGGGAACCAAAATTATGCAAACCACCATTTTAGATTACGTTCGCTAAACCAAAAAAGGTTAAGGGAAAAGGAGGAACCCTTTTTCCTTAACCTTTTTTATTAAAATGAAGAAAAAGAGGTGAAAAAATTGAATGAATTATCAAAAATTCCCCCCGTCCAACTGCCAATCACGACGATTGCCAGTAACATCACCCAAACGCCGCAAACACCTTTGGATCAAAAGGTAGCCTTGACCAAACAGGAAAAAGCCGTCGTAGCCAAACGCAAAAAAACGAAAAAAGACCAAGTCGCCATTAACGAGCAGCACTGGACACGCTTAAACGAACGCCGTGAAATTGAAGTTTTACGCGATTTGCAAATTGTCGTCCTTTTTAGCCAACTCCTCCAACAAGGATTGTGGCACTTGCAAGAAGGAATGGCCCCTATTCTTGCCCAATTGTCTGAGAAGGCTCGAAAAAAAGCGTCCGTTCGTCAGAGCTTAACTGCGGAGTACCAGGCAATGTTAAGGCAAGTCCAACAAAAGAATCAACCGATTGAAAAACAATTAACCTTCATTGTCGAAAAAGGCGCGCATTTGATTGAAACTCACCAAGGTTATTGGCAGATTAAAAATCGCCAACGCACCTTTCCCGTTCAAATGATGCTCGCCACCTTTTTGACCGAATTTGCCACCGTGACCTTTCCCGAAACGGCAGCCGCTGAGAAAAAACTCGCTCAAAAAGCCGAAGAACTGTTAGAAATGCAAGCGCATGTTACTTCGGAAAAACAAAAAGTCCATGCCAAACAAGCCCTTTTCGAACAACAAAGGCGCCAATTTACGGCCGCCGAAACCCAACGAAAAGCCCAGCAAGAAAAATGCCTCTATTGGGAACGCCTACTGGAAAGCAAAGCGATTGAACAGGCCCATATCCAAAAGAAAGTCCAACAAATGGCCCTCGTCCATCCCTTAAAACGTAAGCAACAGGAATACCAGGCCTACGTCTTACGCGACCAAGTCATTCAAAAAGAGCTGACGGCCGCCGCCTTAGAAGTCAAAAAAGCCAATGGCATTTACCGTGCGCTTGAAAATCAAGCCAAACATACGCAAAAAATCAAGCAAGACACCCAAAAACAAGTGACGAACTTGGAGGCAGCTTTAAGTCAATTGCAAGAAAACTATCAACAAGCTGCTCAAAAAGAACTAGCTTTACTTCAAACCGTTCAAGCGGAATTTCAAAGCGCGTATGACAACTTACAAACAAGAATAACTCAATATGTCACCGATCTTCATAACGAGCAGACCAAAACCAATCAATTAGAACAATATTACCGCCAGCAACTCGAGTCCGCTCTAGCGACCCTAAAGCAAAAAATCAAACATGCCCCCCAACCCTTTGCCCAAAAAGTTCGAGCAAGTCTCCAACAAGAACTCCTAGACGAACAAAGCGCCACCATATTGACCCAAGCCAACGCCGAATCTTCCAAGGTTCAGCAACTCCTTGAAGAAAAATAAAAAGCAGATCCCATTCGCCGATTAAACTTCTCGTCCCTTCTACCGATAGATTGGTTAGAGGGTCACCCTTACAAGAAAAATTAGGAGGTAACACACAATGAGAATTAATACAAACGTATCTGCAATGAATACTTACGGTCGTTTAACGAACGCTAACGCATCAAAAAGTGGATCATTAGCAAAATTATCATCAGGTTTACGTATCAACAAAGCGGGCGACGACGCAGCAGGACTATCGATTTCAGAGAAAATGAAATCACAAATCGGTGGCTTGAAACAAGCAACACGTAACGCCCAAGATGGGATTTCTTTAATCCAAACGGCTGAGGGTGCTTTAAACGAAACCCATGCAATTTTAGGTCGTATGCGTGATCTAGCCGTTCAAGGAGCAAATGGTACTTTAAGCCATGATGACCGTGCAGCCTTAAATAAAGAATTTGGGGCATTATCGAATGAAATTACGCGTATTGCTGAGGAAACAGAATTTAATACTAAAACCTTATTGGATAGTGATGGAGCAGAGTTTGTTTTCCAGATTGGTGCAAATAATAATCAAACAATGAAAATTACGATTGATGACATGAGTGCTGGATCATTAGGCTTAGATGAAAATGTTTCTTTGGTCGCTGATGAAGCGACAGTTAACGCAGCTGTAGCTGGTTTAAAAACAGCTTATGAGGACTACGACCAAGACTCAGGAGCAAAATCGATTTCTGCTAAGGAAGCAACAATACCAGGATTGGAGCAAACTTATAATGATGCAACAGATCCAGGAGATAAGGCTGATGCATTAGAGGCCTTGAACAAAGCTAAAGGAGAATTAGAAACACTAAAAAAAGAGCGAGCAACAGCTTTTAAGGCATATGAAGACGGATTCGCTAAAGCTGCGGATGCTCCAGGACGTGAAGCATCAGATGCTGCAATCAGTAAGATTGATGATGCAATTAAGACTGTTTCTGAACAACGCTCAAGCTTAGGGGCGGCGCAAAACCGTTTAGGTCATACAATCAAAAACTTAACTACCACTCAAGAAAACTTAACGGAAGCAAACTCACGCATCCGTGACGTCGATATGGCAGAAGAAATGATGGAATTCACGAAGAACAACATCCTTTCTCAAGCAGCAACTTCAATGCTTTCTCAAGCAAATGCAATGCCAAACAGCGTTTTAGGTTTATTACAAGGGTAATCATAACTTTTGAACTCGACAGTCATGTCGAGTTTTTTCTTTTTGAAAAACTTAAATGATTCAAATACTTTCCGATAAGTAAGAGTAGAGGGTCACCCTTACAAGAAAAATTAGGAGGTAACACACAATGAGAATTAATACAAACGTATCTGCAATGAATACTTACGGTCGTTTAACGAACGCTAACGCATCAAAAAGTGGTTCATTAGCGAAATTATCATCAGGTTTACGTATTAACAAAGCCGGAGACGACGCAGCAGGACTATCGATTTCAGAGAAAATGAAATCACAAATCGGTGGCTTGAAACAAGCAACACGTAACGCCCAAGATGGGATTTCTTTAATCCAAACGGCTGAGGGTGCTTTAAACGAAACCCATGCAATTTTAGGTCGTATGCGTGATCTAGCCGTTCAAGGCGCAAATGGTACTTTAAGCCGTGATGACAGTGCAGCCTTAAATAAAGAATTTGCGGCATTGTCGGATGAAGTGACGCGTATTGCTGAGAAAACAGAATTTAATACAAAAACCTTATTAGATAAAGACGAAACAAAATTTACTTTCCAAATTGGTGCGAATAATAATCAAACCATGGAAATTGAGATCAACAGTATGAAGGCCGCTGACTTAGGAGTTGACAAAGGAACCGTTCAATTAGCACTGGCTGGTGATACAGAAGTAATTCCTGGAACTTTAAAAGCGGATGGAGATATTGATACTACGGGAATCTCTTTAGCAGACGCGAAGACAGCACTTGAAAATGCAAATAAGATGGATAAAGATACTGAAGCTGAGATTAAACTTCGTGATGCTGCAATAAAACTAGCTCAGACAAACTTAAATACAGTCGAAAAGGGTTATGCGGAGAAAAGTCGTGAAGCATCAGATGCTGCAATCAGTAAGATTGATGATGCAATTAAGACTGTTTCTGAACAACGCTCAAGCTTAGGTGCGGCGCAAAACCGTTTAGGTCATACAATCAAAAATTTAACTACCACTCAAGAAAACTTAACGGAAGCAAATTCACGCATCCGTGACGTGGATATGGCAGAAGAAATGATGGAATTTACGAA
>NZ_JBTXLU010000013.1:0-100227 GCF_054871745.1 Enterococcus sp. LJL98
TACTCTTTTCAGTTAAACAATACCAAAAAGTACACGTGATGTAAAGTTGAACCGCCGTATACGGAACCGTACGTACGGTGGTGTGAGAGGACGAATAATCATTTAATGATTATTCTCCTACTCGATTATATCAATGAATAGGAGGAAGCAGAGTGAATTGTGGCGGAAAGATTCGTTATCGTTTCTCTTTTTAATCACGTACGAGTTGAATGAAAAAGGAGAAAGAAAAAATGAACAAAAAAAATCAACCAAGCTTTTTAGAAGCAAGTCTTATTTTAACTTTAATTATAGCAAGTATCGCTTTTGGAGTGATTATCTTACAAGTTACACCGAATATTGCAATTTTATTTTCCATTGCTGTAGTCATGATTTATGCGGTTATCAAAAGAATTCCATTTGAGCGAGTCAATGAAGGGATTGTCAATGGAATTAAACCAGGAATTATCCCGATTTTTATCTTTTTACTCGTTGGCGCATTAATTTCCGTTTGGATTCAAGCGGGAATTATCCCAACCTTAATGGTTTACGGCTTTCAGATGATTGGCGTGAAGTGGTTTATCCCTTCTGTTTTTATTGTCTGTGCAATTGTGGGAAGTGCGGTGGGTAGTGCTTTTACCGTCATGTCAACGATTGGAATTGCCTTTTTTGGCATTGGGACAACACTAGGCATTCATCCACCACTGATTGTTGGGGCGATTGCTTCAGGTTCCATTTTTGGAGATAAAATGTCGCCACTTTCAGAGTCAACAAATTTGGCTGCTGCGATTGCTGAAGTTGATTTATTTAAACATATTAAAAACATGATGTGGTCAACCATCCCAGCTTTCTTTGTATCCTTAATCTTATTTGCTATTTTTGGTGTATCAAAAAAAACGACGGAATTAGCGGAAATCAATCAAGTAATCCAAGTGCTGGAAACGAACTTTTCAATCACACTTTGGGCTTTACTCCCAATTCTGGTCATGTTCTTATGTGCTTGGAGAAAGATTCCTGCTATTTTAACGATTCTCATTAACATTGGTCTGGGCATTCTTTTTATTATCGTACAAACACCAGAAACGCCCCTCACTCAAATTGCTCAATTTATCGAGTCTGGCTTTGTATCGGAGACAGGGAATCATCAAATTGATTTACTCCTTTCACGAGGCGGGATTGCCAGTATGATGCCAACAGTGTCCTTAATTATTTTAACCCTATCACTTGGCGGTTTATTAATGGAAACGCAACTGATTTCAACCGTAATGACCGTTGTCGCAAACAAATTAAAGGCGACTTCAGGGATTATCATTGCCAGTCTATTAACCTCAATAGGAGTGAATTTCTTTATAGGTGAACAATTCTTATCCGTGATCTTACCGGGAAATGCTTTTAAAGAAGTCTATAAAGAAAACAAAATCGATTTGGTTGTTTTAAGTCGCTCGCTGGAAGATGGTGGCACGGTGATTAACTACTTAATTCCTTGGGGGATTGCAGGAAGTTTTGTAGCAGGAACATTTGGGATTCCGACACTAACTTATTTACCATTTGTTTTCTTTAGCTTGCTATCCCCTGTTTTTTCCATGCTTAGTGCCTTAACAGGTATTGGAGTTAGTTATACGGATATGGTACCAACGAAAAAGTTCTTTGGCACCAAGTAAACAAAAAAATATGAGCTGAGATTAATAAAAAAATGAGCGAAAGAAAGGAACGGTGACGAATGTTGCCGTTCCTTTTTTTAAAATCTTTTGAGCAATGTTCAATAAAAAAGTATCTTCATACGATACTTTTAGTAGCAAAAGTTAACAAGGCATCCTTTGAAGTTTAAAAATATTTCCTTTATACTAAACAGCAAGGAGGGAAGAAGGATGGAAATTGGTCGAGTGATTAGTGAAAAACGAAAAGAAAAAAAGTTAACCCAAAAAGAGTTAGCCATCTTTTTAGGTGTTTCAAAAGCGGCCGTATCCAAGTGGGAAACAGGCCTGACGTATCCAGATATCACATTGTTACCTTTATTGGCAGCATTTTTTAACCTGACGATGGATGAATTATTCGATTATCATTCACAGCTTTCAACGGAAGAAATAAAACAAATTTATACGATGTTAAAGACGTCACTCGAAAAAGAATCTGGGGCGGAAGTATTAATGCAACTTCGTCAACTCGTCCAACGCTATTATTCTTGTTATCCATTCGTCCTCCAGATGGGTCTTTTTTTAATGAATCATTGGACCTATTTTCCTGAAGTCGCTGGCGAAGAAAAAGAAGTGACTTATATGAAGGAAGCCCGTGAATGGTTTTTACATGTCAAAACGCAAACCAATGATTTTGAATTGATGACCCAAGCGAGAAACTTTGAAGCAAATGCGCTATTGGCACTCAAGCAACCAGCGGAGGTACTTGAACTTCTAGGTGAATTTGTGCCGGCTTACTTTCCGACAGAAACACTCATTGCAGTGGCTTTTCAACAGCAAGGAGAAAATCAGCGTGGCATCGCTACCTTGCAAAGCAGTATCGCCCAATACCTCTTTGTTATCATGAGTGGCTTCACGAATTACTTACAGTTTCTGCTAGCGGACGAAGAAAAATTTCAAATGACTTACGAACGTGGAAGTGTTCTGGCTGAAACTTTTGCTTTGGAAAAACTCAATCCAGTCAGTCTTATCAATTTTCAGCTCTCTGCTCTTTTTGGTTTTGCTCAATTTGAGAATCACCAAGCGACACTAGGCGTCTTAACCGATTTTTCCCGTGCAATCGATCAACTTCAAGTGCCTTTAACTCTGCATGGAGATAAGTATTTTGATCAAATTGATCCTTGGTTGAACCAGTTAGAGTTAGGCAATCAGCTCCCACGGAAAACGACAGACCTCAAAGCAGAACTATTGGCTATTGTACTTGAAAGTCCCTTATTGGCTCGTTACCAAGAAACGGAGATTTTTCAAAAAATAAATGAATTAAAGGAGCAAGAAGATGAATAATTCTCAACTTTTTTTTGATAACTTACCCTTGTTTCTCCCCTTAATTGCACTGAATTTGATTTTGATGTTGAGCGCAGTCATTCATGTCTTGAAACATCCCAACTATCGTTTTGGGAATCGAATTTTTTGGCTGATTTTTGTGCTCATGATTCAATTTTTTGGCCCGGTGATTTACTTTGTTTTTGGAAAAGGAGAAACAGAATGAACCTTTTAGAAGTGAAAAATGTATGTAAAAACTTTGGTAGTAAGCAAGTCTTACAAGATTTGTCTTTTTCAATTCCCAGGGGGAGCATCTTTGGTTTCGTTGGAAAAAATGGTGCCGGAAAAACAACGACAATGAAATTAATCTTAGGTTTGGATGAATTGACCCAAGGGGAAATCTTTTTAAAAGGCCAAAAAGTTGTTTTTGGAGAAACGAAAACGAATCAACTAACTGGCTACCTACCAGATGTACCCGCGTTTTATGACTATATGACTTCTAGAGAATACTTACATTTTTGTAGTGAAGTGACTGGCATCGCGAAAGAAAAGCGACGAGCACGGGTAGAAGAGATGCTTGATTTAGTTGGGTTAAAGGAAGAAAAACGGAAGATTAAAGGATTTTCTCGGGGGATGAAACAACGCCTAGGTATCGCTCAAGCCCTCTTAAATGAACCGGAATTTCTCATTTGTGATGAACCGACATCTGCACTTGATCCTAGCGGTCGAAATGAATTCCTGTCTTTACTCGCCTCGTTACGTGGCAAGGTAACGATTTTATTTTCGACCCATATTTTGAGTGATGTGGAACGGATTTCTGACTATGTCGGTATTTTGGATAAGGGGCAGTTAAAAGTCACCGGTGAAATCGAAGCGTTGAAAGCAAGATATGCCAAACCTCAGATTGAAATCACGTTTGAAGAAGCAAGCGATGCCCAAAAAATGTTTGAACTTTTAGAAGGGTCAGCTGTTGAACAAGAGGAAAATCAAGTCTTATTCTCCTATCAAGGTGATTATTCCAAGGCCTTTCACCAAGTGTTGGAAATTTTACTGGCAACACAATTGGAGGCAAAAAAGATCCAACACCTTGCGCCTTCACTCGAACAAATCTATTTGGAGGTCACGAAATGAACCAATGGTGGGCATTTACAAAAAAAGAATGGTTAGAGACTTGGCGGACAAGACGTTTGCTTTTATTACTAGTGATTTTTATTGCTTTTGGTATTATGAATCCACTCGTCGCTAAATTAACACCAGAAATTATGCGCTTGAGTTTTGGAGAAGAATTTCCAGTCCTTACACCCACTGCATTTGATTCCTGGACGCAATTTTATAAAAATATTAGTCAGATAGGTATTTATTTATTTGCAATTATTTTTAGTGGGACGGTGAGTCAAGAAATGAATCAGGGCACGTTTATTAACCTAGTCACAAAAGGGATGCGGCGTTCGCTGATTTTAGCCAGTAAAGCACTGGTCTTGTATGCCCAATGGTTTTTGGCACTGGTAGTTTCATTTGGTATTACTTATGGTTACACAGTCTTTTATTTTCCGGATAAGGCGAGTCCTCATCCTTGGGTGGCTTTTTTCCCTGTGTTGCTTTTTGGTATTTTCTTTATGAATCTCATCTTACTGACCTCAACCATTGCTCGGAGTCAATTTGAAGGGCTATTACTAACTATTTTAGTCCTCCTCTTCGGCTACCTGCTTGCTTGGTTTGATCAATTGAAAGAATGGCATCCTTTTTCATTGATTGGACAAAACTTAGGAATTCTAGAGGCAAGCACCAACTTCAATCAATGGTTGCCAAGCATCGGACTGACCATTGTTTTAGGAATCGGCTGCTTTTTCCTCAGTGTATTGATTTTGAATCGAAAAAAAATATAACAACTGAAGCTAGTGCAATCAGACTAGCTTTTTTTTGAGTTTAATAGTAAAATAAACAAGTAAGCGTTTTCTTATGGTGGGAACAGTCTCGATTCACTTGGAGGAATTACGACATGCCGTCGTGATGAGCGAACGAAAAAAGAAGTGACTTTTAAATATCGTTAGAAAAACCCCTTAAGAAGGAAAACAGGAACTTTCTTAAGGGGTTTGAGCATTTAAATTGTCGGATAGATAGAAATACAGTATGATTAGTTCGAATTCGAAATAAAAAGGAAGTGTAGAGAATGAACCGACAAGAGAAAAGTTTGCAAGCCTTGATTGCTGTTTTACGAACGAGCGGCGCGCTAGAAATGATCGTTCGTAAAGATGTGAGTTGCTACGGACTCAATTTAACAGAGTTTTCAGTCCTAGAATTACTATACCATAAAGGCTTTCAAACAACGCAAACAATCAAAAATAAAATCTTAATTGCGAGTAGTAGTACTACTTATGTTGTTGATCAACTTGAAAAAAAGGGGTATGTTCAGCGTCTGCTTTGTCAAGAAGATAAACGCGTGACTTATGTTGAAATTACGGATGCAGGCCGCGTATTGATGGAAGAAATTTTTCCAATTCATGCAAAGAAAATTGCCACCTATTTTGAAAAATTAACAGAAGAAGAATTAGTACAACTAAAAGAATTATTAAAAAAAGTCAAAGAATAAAAAGGAGCAACCTCAATGAATGAGAAGGATTTACCATTAGGAATTCATCATGTGACAGCCATGACAAGTGATGTTGTTAAAAATTATGAATTTTTTACCGAGATATTAGGCATGCGTTTGGTGAAAAAAAGTGTTAACCAAGATGATATCCACACGTATCATACCTACTATGCAGATGACGCTGGTACGCCTGGGACAGCCATGACCTTTTTTGATTTTCCAAATAATCCAAAAGGAAGTAAGGGAACCAATGCCATTTCTCGCACGAGTTTTCGTGTACCAAGTGATGCGAGCTTGGCTTACTATCAAAAACGTTTTGGAAAATTCAATGTAAGGCATGAAGCAATTACTCGCTCATTTGGAAAGAAAGTCTTACGTTTTTGGGACTTTGACGACCAAGCCTATCAATTAATTTCCGATGAAACAAATGAAGGGATGCAACCAGGAATCCCATGGAAAAAAGGGCCTGTCCCGGTTGAATATGCCATTTACGGTCTTGGACCAGTCGAAATTACGATAAGTTATTTTAAAGAATTTAAACAACTTTTTGAAGCGTTACTGACATTTCAAACGATTGCGCAAGAAGAAAATCGTTATTTATTGGAGATTGGCGAAAAAGGAAACGGAGCGCAAGTGATTTTAGTCGAAGACACCCAGTCGCCTGTAGGACAACAAGGGTACGGTGAAGTGCATCACTTTGCTTTACGCCTCAAAGACGCCTCTGCGATCAAATGGTGGGAATCACGTTTAAATCAAGCAGGGCTTCCTCATTCTGGTTATGTGAATCGCTTCTACTTTGAGTCTTTATATGTGAGAATTGGTCATATTTTGGTTGAATTTGCGACAGATGAACCGGGATTTATGACAGATGAACCATATGAAACATTGGGTGAAAGCTTGGCATTGCCGCCTTTCCTAGAACCGAATCGTGCGCATATTGAAAGTGTAATCCGTCCATTTGATACCACTCGATAGGAGAAAGTTTATGCTAGAAATTTTACCCGAAAAAATCACACCACAAGAAAATTATAAGCTCTTAATTGGTTCGATTATTCCTCGACCAGTAGCAATTGTCACGACACAATCACCAACGGGGCATGTGAATATTGCCCCATTTAGTTTTTTTACGATTGTCAGTTCGGATCCACCGGTACTCTCTTTAGCGGTTCAAAGGAAACAGGGAGTGGCAAAAGATACGGCACGTCATTTGAAACAACAAAAAGAAGCGGTTGTTCATTTATTAGACGAAGAAAACGTATTGGAAGCCAACCAAACGGCTGCAAATTTAGCACCCACGGAAAGCGAACTTTCCGTAGCAAATTTTCATTTAGTTCCATCGCGCCAAGTGGCGGTTCCTGGATTAAAAGAAGCCAAAGTGCGTTTAGAGGTCACTCTTTTGGAAGCAATTGAGGTGCAAGGGGCAACAGGCGTTTCTGCTGATTTATTTTTACTAAAGGTTGAGAATTATGTGATTGCCAATCAAATTTATGAAGCTGGAAAAATTAATCCCAAGAGCTTGGCTCCAGTCAGTCGTTTAGCTGGTCAAAGCTACAGCAAGTTAGGTGAGATCTTTGACTTAGCACGACCAGATTGACCTGCCATGACAAAAATGAGGAAACTTCTTCATTTTTCGTAAAAACACAAAAGGAAGAGGCGTTCAGACTTTCTTTTGTGTTTTTTTGTTTTTTCTTGATACCTGTCAATTTCAATCTTTGTCTTTTGACATAGACTAGGGATATCAAGTAGGAGGGAAAGAAAAATGAAGATTCAACGTTTTATGAAGCAGTATCAAAATCAAATCATTCTACTAAGTGGTTCCTTGGTAACATTGGCCTTATTGAGTGAGTATCTTTTAAAGTGGCAACAAATTGGAAAGGGCGCGATGATACTCGCTTCCATTGTCGGCGCCTTACCGATTCTATTGCAAGCCTTTCAAGCCATTCGTAATAAAGTAATTAGTATCGAGTTGCTCGTTTCAATTGCCGTTATCGGTGCCTTTATGATCGGTGAGTATGCGGAATCAGGAATTGTCACCTTCTTGTTTTTATTTGGTGCTTATTTGGAACGGAGAACGATTGAAAAAACACGACAATCAGTCAAAAGTTTGGTTGAAATGGCGCCAACAACGGCTTGGTTACTGGATGAGGCAGGGGATGTTGAAGAAGTTGAAATTGATTGGGTTGATGCAGGCGATCGGCTACTTGTCAAAACGGGTGCCCAAGTGCCAGTAGATGGTGTGGTTCTAGCGGGTGAAGGGTTTATTGATGAAGCAAGTATTACGGGTGAATCTTTTCCAGTCAAAAAACAAGTCGGAGACAAGGTTTTTGCAGGTACGATTTTGACGAATGGGACTTTGCAAATTCAAGCGGAAAAAGTCGGCGAAGAAACGACATTTGGTAAGATTATTGAGCTTGTGGAAGAAGCACAAGATAGCAAGTCTGTAATGGAAAAATTTATTAATAAATTTTCCAGGTACTATACTCCAGCTGTGATTCTTTTTGCCCTTTTCACTTACTTATTCACACGAGAACTACGTTTAGCCATCACGGTGTTAGTTTTAGGGTGTCCCGGAGCACTTGTGATTGGGGTCCCGGTGTCAAATGTCACAGGTATTGGAAATGGAGCAAAGCACGGCGTCTTAATCAAAGGTGGCGAAGTGCTTGATCGAATGAATCAAGTCGATACGATGGTGTTTGACAAAACGGGTACGTTAACGCAAGGAACAACAGCGGTTAGTCAAGTGGTGATGGTCCAAAAAGAGGCAAGCCAGGTACTTGAGTATGTCATGGCGATTGAAAAAGAGTCCGACCATCCTTTGGCACGGGCGATTGTGACTTACTTAGCGGAGCAAGGGATTCAAGGACAGTATCCAGTAGCAGCTACGCATGTGATTGAAGGACGTGGCCTACAAGCAAGGGTTAACCAAGAAGAACTCTTTATAGGCAATGAACGCTTATTGAGGGAACAAGAAATTGCCATCCAACCATCTATGCAACAACAAATCAATGCCATCAAAGCACAAGGGCATTCACTCGTCTTAGTCGCAATGAATGGTCAATTATTATCGATCATCGGAATTTCAGACGTCGTACGTCCAGAAGTGAAAGATGCGCTGGTCCAATTGCGAAAAATGGGGATCAAACGTTTTGTGATGTTAACAGGAGATAACGAAACGACCGCACAAGCAGTGGCTCACCAATTAGGGATCGATGAGGTCAAAGCAGAGCTACTACCAGAAGATAAAGTGAAAGAAGTACAAAAATTAAAAGCAGCCGGTCACGTAGTTGCCTTTATTGGTGATGGGATTAATGATTCCCCTTCGATTGCCTTAGCCGATATTGGCATTGCGATGGGATCAGGGACAGACGTTGCAGTTGAAACATCAGATATTGTCTTGATGCGTTCCCATTTTGATGAACTGGTCCATGCCTATGGCCTAACCAAGACAACCATCATCAATATGCGTCAAAATATAGCGATTGCTCTGGCAACAGTCGCCTTATTATTTGTGGGTCTTTTCGCAGGTTTTATTTATATGACTTCGGGAATGTTCATTCATGAAGCATCTATCTTAATTGTTATTTTTAATGGCTTGCGTCTAGTGCGCTACCAAGTAAATAAATAGAAATCAATAGCCACTAAAAAAAACTAAAAATCAGCCCAGCGTCTTATTTTCGAACGAGACGTTTGGGCGATTTTTAGGAATCTTCCGATGAGGAACACTGATTTTTTATGGATTTGGAAATGCGGGAACGAGATTGCGAACCATTTTTATCTCCTCAAAATGATTTTCAGTCATCAGGCCATCTTTGATAAGGTAGGCATGGGTGGAAGATTCGCCTGTTTCGTCATAAGTGTAGGTGACATCGATCCAATTGTTTTTTAATTTTTTTACTTTGTAAGTTCCTCTAGTCGCACTTCCTCGACCTTCAGAATACATTTCGAAAGTGCCGTCGGGATTATAGTTCCAAGTATTATGAAATTCTGTGCCTTCTTTAATCGTCCAAGTTCCTAAAATGTTTTGGTTGAAATCAATGGCTGTTTGTTGGTAATTTGGTTGGAAGAGCTTGTCAGAAAGGGTTTCTTTTTGCTCTCCTGAACGAGTAAATTGACCGAGGTAACCAAAACCGATTTTGGTTGAGTCAGGATTGAAATGGACGATGAAATACGTTCCAATGCCATCAATGTTTTGATTGAATCCATCTAATTTAATCATTTTTGTTTGGTCAAAATCAGCTGCAACCGTTAAAGTACCGGTGCTATTAATTTTTCCAGAGAGCTCCCAATCCCCATTTGGATAAACGATGAGCCTTTGGTTCTCTTGTGTCCAGGTACCAACGAGATTACGCTGAGTGTCGATTGGGATGGGTGCTTCAGAGTGACTTTCAGAAGGTTTAGAGGTTTGTTCGGTTGAAGTCTCGGTTTTTGATTCGGAGGTGGATTCATTTACGAGACTGGAACTGGTATTTTCACTACTTGAAGAAGTGACTGGCGGGGTGTCCTTGGGGCGGCAAGCACTAAAAAGTAAGAGTCCAAATAACAACAAGACTGAGAGCTTTTTCATTTTAATCCACTCCTTTTACTTATTATACTTCTTTTCTTTCCTAAATAAAAACAATATGGTATAACAGTTAAGGAAGAGATTAAGGAGGAATCAGATTGACGCAAGAACAAAAGAAACAAAGGATTCAAGAGACACTTTATGTCACCTTAGGTGCATTTATTTTAGCTTTAAGTGTGAATATGGTTTTTTTACCGAATCAAATTGTCGCAGGTGGCGCGAGTGGACTAAGCATTGTTTTAAATGATTTATTTGGGTGGGACGTTGCACGAACGCTTTATGCAATTAATGTCCCTTTGCTTGTTTTATGTTTTTTACTGCTAGGAAAAGAAGTCGGTTTAAAAACAATTTACGGTAGTTTAATGAATCCTTTTTTTATTGCGATTACCGCGAATTTTCCCCCGTTAACAACCAATATTTTTTTAGCAACTTTATACGGTGGGATTTTAACAGGTGTGGGCTTAGGTTTAGTTTTTCGAGGCAATGCTTCGACAGGTGGTTCAGCAATTGTTTCGCAAATTGTGAATAAATATTTTAAAATATCATTAGGCGTTTCTGTATTTGTTGTGGATGGGATCGTGATTTCGACGGCGCTTTTAGCCTTCACACAAGACACTGTTCTCTTTTCATTAATTAGCCTATTTATTATTGGAAGAGTCGTCGACCGTATCCAAGTAGGTGTTCTTCGTTCAAAAAACCTGTTTATCATCTCGGAAAAATATGAGGCTATTCATCACTTGTTTATCAACCAGTTAGATAAGGGCGTGACCTTGCTGCCAATTGAAGGTGGCTATACTCAAAAACCTGGGAAAATTATTATGACCGTGATTCCAGAAACAGAATTTTTGGCGATTAAAGAAGCGATTTTAACAATCGATGAAACAGCTTTTTTTGTGGCGTTGGATGCGAGTGAAGTGAATGGTCGTGGGTTTAGTTTAAAACGGATGATGGAAGAATACAGTGTCGAAATTTAAAAGGAAGATGTTGGCTTTTAAACCAACACCTTCCTTTTTTTGTTTACTCTTCTTTTGGTAAATGATTATTTAAATTTGTTCGTACGACAAGGACATCACAAGGAGCGTGCCGAATCACGTATTCAGAAACGGAACCGATAAAGAGTCGTTCAACTGCATTTAATCCCGTTGCCCCAAGCATAATCAAATCAACTTGGTGTTCGGAAGGGACATATTTGGCAATGACGGTTTTCGGAGAACCGTACTCAATCAGTGTTTTAATTGAAGTAACGCCTTGTTCTTTGGCTGTTTTTTCGTACTCAGTCAAAGAATCCTTTGCCATTTCAGTTGCTTGTTCGGCAAGCATTGTATCAAAGGAAGTCATTGTTTGAAAGGCGCGGGCATCAATCACATGAAGTAAGACGAGTTCCGCGTTGTTTCGTTTTGTTACGTTAATTGCTTTTTGGAAAGCCAGTTCTGCTTCTTTTGATCCATCAACTGCGACCATGATTCGATTGTACTGTTGTAACATAAAAACCACATCCTTCTATCCTTTTCTTTATTGTAAGCTATTTCAGGGGAATTGCCAAATGAGATTGATCGTATTAACCCATTTTTTTTGAGAATTGGTAGCTGAAATGTCCGGAAACAAGTAGCATGACGGCAATAAAAAATAAGGCACTTTCTTTTTGGGCAAAGGGGGCGAGCAGGCAGGAGGAGATACCTAAAGCAAAGAAAACCCAGCCATAAGTAGTTAAAAAAGGATGTTTCTCTTTTTCGGCTGATTGCAGTAAGGTTAAAAAAACGGCTTGTTTTTTTAATAGAAAAAAACTAAAGAGTATCAAAACAAAACCAATTAAAAATAATAAGGCGATAATCATTTTACATAAATCCTTTCAATGGTATGATACACTCAGTATAAAAGATGCGGTCGGTCATTGCAAATAGGATTCAAGGCATAATTAAAGCATTTTTTTGATTTGTTTTTTATAATGGGAAGTAAAGAAAAAAAGGAGTGTGAATGCATGAAGGTTTTTCCAAAATTTGAAAAAACAATTGGTATGGCTGTGGACATTTTAATTGGAATTTTAATTTTAGTCGTTTTAATCGCGATGGGAGAAAGTATCTATGTGATGATTCAACATGTCATCCCTTTAGATGAAATTGGCGAGATGAGTTATTTAATCGAGGAAATCGCTACTTTGTTTATTTTGTTAGAAATTATTTTAATGTTATTGAAATACATCAAAGACGGGCATCATATCCCAGTCCGTTACCTGGTTTTAATTAGTATGACGGCGATTTTACGGGAATTATTACTTGAACATGGTGGCGGCATTGAGACCTTGTACCTTTCAGTAGCCATCTTAATTTTAGTCGGCGTCTTGTTTGCTTTTGAGAAAATGACTTCCTTTACGTCTATTGAAGATGAAGAGGATGAGCGGATTTAATTGTAGAAAAGATTTCTTTAAATGAACCAAAGCAAAAGGAAAGGGCTGTGACAGTTGTCACAGCCCTTAAGTGTTAAAAAAATGGGTTTTCCGTTAATGCCGTTTCTTGTCCCGGAGTATTGATCCCGCAAATTCAAGCAGGTGGGTTCCACGGTCAAAGTATCGAACTACCAAGTGATAAGGCTTGTTACTAACTTGAACACCGGACGGATCCCAATATATCAATAAATATGTTCGGTCAACACTAAAGTGGGATAACTCGTACATCACAGATGTCCCAACTACATCATAGCATAGGATTAAAAATGACGCAACCGCTAGCTACAAACAATGAAAGCGGTTTTTAGTTCTTTTTCTTCCCTTGCCAGGTTTGAATTTGATTGTATCGAAAAGCTAAGGCTTGTTCATATTTCCCTGTATTTTTAGGTAAATAGTAACGAGCATGTTTTAAAACTTGTGGCAAATATTCTTGGTTGACCCAACCGTTTTCTGTGTCATGTGGATACTGATAACCAATCCCTCGACCGAGTGTTTTAGCTCCTTGGTAATGGCTATCTTTTAAGTGATCGGGAACTGCGCCGACTTTTCCTGTACGAATATCTGCGAGGGCGAGGTCGATTGCAGTGAGCGCGGAATTTGATTTTGGTGAAAGACAAAGATCAATCACCGCTTCCGCTAAGGGAATACGTGCTTCGGGAAAGCCTAATTTTTCTGCTGCTAAAACGGCATTGACCGTTCGGGAGGCGGCGTTTGGATTTGCCAAGCCGATATCTTCATAGCCGATGACTAAGAGTCGTCGACAAATAATGGCCAAATCACCTGCTTCAACCAGTCGTGCCAAATAATGAAGGGCCGCATCCACATCGCTGCCACGAATCGATTTTTGTAAAGCGGAGATGACATCATAGTGGGCATCGCCTTTTTTATCGTGGGTTAAGGCTTTGCGTCGGATACACTCCTCGATAATTGGTAAAGTTAAATGAATGAGTCCTTGTTCGTCTGTCGGTGTGGAACGAACGGCTAATTCTAATCCGTTTAAGACACTCCTCAAATCCCCATTTGTCCCACGAGATAAGTGGAGTAGCGCGTCTTCATCAATTGAAACCTGCTCGTTTCCAAGCCCATTTTCCTTATCAGTTAAGGCGCGTTCTACGGCTTGTATGATGTCTTCTTCAGATAATGGGAGGACTTCGAAAATCTGGGTTCGACTACGAATGGCGGGGTTGATTGCAATGTAAGGATTTTCTGTCGTCGCACCAATGAGAATAATCCGGCCATTTTCTAAATGTGGCAAGAGAAAATCTTGCTTGGTTTTATCTAAGCGATGGACCTCATCAAGCAGTAAAATCACGGTGCCACTCATCTTTGCTTCTTCCGCGACAACTTGTAAATCTTTTTTACTGTCCGTGGCCGCGTTTAAGGTTCGAAAAGCAAAACGAGTCGAGCCGGCAATCGCACTGGCAATACTTGTCTTACCCGTTCCTGGTGGCCCATATAAAATCATAGAGGAAAGCATTTTTGCTTCCACCATTCGTCGAATAACTTTTCCGGGACCGACAAGTTGTGTTTGGCCAACAATTTCATCTAAGTTTTTTGGTCGCATCCGAAAGGCAAGAGGTTGTTGCATTGAATCCGCTCCTTTTTTGATTCTCTTGTTGCTAGTATAACATAGACGGCGTCACCTGTAGAAAAAAGCCATTTCCTTAGGATTCTTAATAGCCTAAAAGGCCAGAATTGTGTATCATAAACAATAGGTGATGACAATGGACGAAATAATAGAAATTTTTCAAACAAAAGCAACAGAAGAAGTGGCGGAATCCTTGTTAGGAATGTATTTAGAACATGCGAGTCCGGCCGGGAAAATCGGAGGCTATATTGTTGATTGCGAAGCTTATTTAGGACCGGAGGATGAAGCTGCTCATAGCTTTGGGATGCGAAAAACACCGCGGCTAACAGCTATGTATCAAGAGCCGGGCACGATTTATTTATATGCGATGCGAGGGCATTTGTTACTAAATATGGTGACGCAACCTGCGGGTTATCCACAAGGGGTGATGATGCGTGGGCTTGAACCGGTGGAAGGGCTGAAAATGATGGAGCAAAATCGCCAAAAAACGGGTGTGGACGTGTCAAATGGCCCTGGGAAACTAGTGGCAGCTTTAGGCGTCACAAAAGAACTCTATGGTCAGTCGATTTTTACAAGCCATTTGCATCTTGTTCCGGAAAAAAAACGGACACCCAAAAAAATTGAACGTTTACCACGCATTGGTATTCCGAATAAAGGGATATGGACCGACCGACCTTTGCGTTATATTGTAGCAGGCAATCCATACGTGACCAATATTCGTAAAAAAGAGATCGATAAAGACCATGGTTGGTTAAAAGAGAAATAGAAGAAAAGAGGAAAGAAATAATGGCAAAAGAAACAATGTTAAGTTTTTTAGATACGCAGTTAACAAAAAAAATGGCAGATTATGAAGTGGCATTGGATTGGGATGCGAAAAACCATACCATCGAAATTGTCTTTCTTTTATTTGCAGAAAATAAAGAACAGTGGTTGATTGATGATGCGTCAGGCGTGGGTTCTGAAGAGGAAGTTATTGAATTTGAGGATGGTATTTTACTTTATCACCCGACAAAATCAAAAGTGAACGAAGAAGACTATTTAGCAGTGCTCCCTTACGAAGGAAAAAAAGGAATGAAGCAGCAAGAATTGGCAGGTTTAGTTGATTACCTAAAAGAAATTTTAGATGAAGGACAAAGCGATTTGCTTGATTTTTTAACCCAAGAAGAATCAGAAGTCTTTGAATTGACTTTTGATGAAAAACGTTATACCGACTGTATCGCCAAATATGCCGGACAAGAACAAATGATTGCTTACCCAAGCTACTAAAAGGAGAACGAGAAAATGAAGTGGAACGAAGTAAAAGTTGAGACTGCAAGTGAGGCGGTCGAAGCGGTAGCCAATATTTTGATGGAGGCTGGTGCAAGTGGGGTCGCGATTGAAGATGCCTTAGATATCGAGAACTTTCAAAGTGATGCTTACGGTGAAATCTTAGATCAAACAACTTACACTCGCTTGGAAGAAGGGGCTTTCGTGATGGCATATTTCCCAGAAACGATTTTTTTACCAGAACATCTGCCTACAATTCAAGCACGGATTGCTCAATTACCAGAATTTGGCTTAGCAATTGGCAAAAATGAAGTGACGGTGAGTGAAGTCGTTGACGAAAATTGGGCAACGGCTTGGAAAAAATACTATCATCCAGTCCGTGTGACCCGTTACTTAACGATTGTACCTAGTTGGGAAGTTTATGAAACGAACGATCCCAATGAAAAAATTATCACTTTAGATCCAGGTATGGCATTTGGGACAGGCACGCATCCGACGACAAACTTAACACTTCAAGCATTAGAAATGACGATGCGCGGAAATGAAACAGTTTTAGACGTTGGTACAGGATCCGGCGTATTAAGTATCGCAAGTAAGTATTTAGGTGCGCAAGCGGTCTATGCTTATGATTTAGATGAAGTTGCAGTGCGAGCAGCTCAAGAAAATATGGATTTGAATCCAATTGCCAAAGAAGTCGTCGTCCAAGCCAACGATCTTTTAACCGGTGTCACAATAAAAGCCGATATGATTGTTGCAAATATATTAGCCGATATTATTTTACGGATGCTAGCAGATGCGCATCGCCTATTAAAAACAAATGGGAAATTAATTGTTTCCGGTATTATTGAGGCCAAAAAACAAATGGTGATTGATGCTGCACAAGCGCATGGTTTTGTGGTGGAAGAAATATTACAACAAAAAGATTGGTATGCAATGATTTTAGGAAAAGCTGAGGAAGAGTAAAATGCAACGATATTTTTTAACAGAAACTTATGTAACAAAACCACAATATGAAGTTACTGGAGAAAGTTATCATCACATGGTACGTGTGATGCGGATGCAAGCAGGCGAGCGAGTGTATCTCGTCTTTACAAACCAAGTATCATTGATTGCCGAGATTACGGCTATTTTAGCAGAGAGTGTTGTTTTGAAAGAAATTGAAAAAGAACAACAAGAAAAAGAACTGCCTGTTCAGGTGACGATTGCTTCTGGCTACCCAAAAGGAGACAAGTTAGAATGGATTGTCCAAAAGGGAACCGAACTGGGGGCACATGCTTTTATTGGTTTTCCTGCGCAAAGTGCCGTCGTGAAATGGGACGGGAAAAAATTAAACAAAAAGCAACAACGTTTAGAGAAAATTGCACAAGAAGCGGCCGAGCAATCCCATCGTCAAGTGACGCCGGTGATTACTTTACATGAAACCAATGCTGCTTTTTATCAACAGCTTGAACAATTTGACCACGTGCTGGTTGCTTATGAAGAAGCAGCAAAAAAAGGGGAACAAAGTCAACTCAGCCAGGTACTCACAACGATTGCTCCTGGCAGCCGTCTTCTAGTGATTTTTGGACCAGAAGGGGGACTCACACCAAAAGAAATTACGACATTTACAGAAGCACGGGGAATCCTTTGTGGCTTAGGCCCAAGAATTTTACGTTGTGAAACCGCGCCGCTTTATTTTTTAAGTGCCGTGAGTTATCAATTAGAATTACAGTCGTAAGCATGGATTGACAAGAGGAAAGAGATTTGAAAAACCTTCTGAAAATTTGTATAATAACACTGTAGAATTTATTTTGAGTCATTAAATACAAAGAAAGCGTCTGGGAGTTTCCCAGGCCTTTTTACTAAGGGAGGGTTCTCAATGGCAAAAGAAGTGATTTTAACAGGACCAAATGTTGTCCGTTTAGTGTCATTTTATATGAGTAAGGAACATACGAATTTTGTCGAAAAAGCGTATAACTATGCAAGGAAAGCACATGAAGGCCAATTTCGGAAATCAGGAGAACCGTATATTATTCATCCGATTCAAGTGGCAGGAATACTAGCAGAACTTCGTATGGATCCTCACACCGTTGCGACCGGTTTTTTACACGATGTAGTGGAGGATACCGACGTGACATTGGCTGATTTGGAAGTCGAATTTGGAAAAGATGTGGCCATGTTAGTCGATGGTGTGACCAAATTAGGGAAAATTGAATACAAGTCCCATGAAGAACAATTAGCCGAAAACCATCGGAAAATGTTAATTGCGATGGCACAAGATTTGCGCGTCATCATGGTGAAACTAGCGGACCGCTTACACAATATGCGGACCTTAAATCACTTGAGAGAAGACAAACAACGACGCATTGCACAAGAGACGGTGGAAATATATGCTCCTTTGGCACATCGTTTAGGGATTAGTCGAATTAAGTGGGAACTCGAAGATCGCGCCTTGCGTTACCTAAATCCAAATCAATATTATCGAATCGTGCATTTAATGCAAACCAAGCGGGAAGAACGCGAAGCTTATGTGGAAGAAACCGTGGAAGAAATTCGAATCGCAACAGAAGAACTGGACATCTACGCCGAAATTTATGGGCGGCCGAAACACATTTATTCGATTTATCGTAAAATGGTGGATAAGAAAAAACAGTTTGATGAAATTTATGATTTACTAGCGATTCGTGTCATCGTCGATTCTATTAAAGATTGTTATGCTGTTTTAGGGACGATTCATACGAAGTGGAAACCAATGCCTGGGCGTTTTAAAGATTACATCGCCATGCCCAAAGCCAACATGTACCAATCATTACATACTACGGTGATTGGTCCAAAAGGCACACCGATTGAAATTCAAATACGAACACATGAAATGCATGAAATCGCTGAATTTGGGGTTGCAGCACACTGGGCCTATAAAGAAGGGGCAACAGACAAGGCGAAACCTGATAAATTAACGCAGCAAGTGGGTTGGTTCCAAGAACTCTTGGAATTACAAGATGAGAGTTTTGATGCGTCTGAATTTATGGAGGGTGTGAAAGGGGACATCTTTAGCGATAAAGTTTATGTCTTCACCCCCAAAGGCGATGTTTCGGAATTACCACAAGGTTCAGGTCCACTTGATTTTTCTTATAACATCCACACGGATATTGGAAATAAGACCGTTGGTGCAAAAATCAATGGCAAAATTGTGCAACTCGATTATAAATTGAAAAATGGGGACATCGTTGAGATTTTAACTTCAGCAAATTCGCTAGGTCCAAGCCGCGATTGGTTAAATCTCGTTGCGACCAGCAAAGCCAAAAATAAGATTCGCCGTTTCTTTAAAACACAAGATCGGGATGAAAATATTGAAAAAGGTCGAGATTTAGTTGTCAAAACCTTACAAGAAATGGGCTTTGTTCCAAAAGAAATTTTAACCAAGGCAAAAATTCAAGAAGTGAGTGCTCGCTACAACTATCAAACAGAAGAGGATCTTTATTCAGCGATTGGCTACGGTGAACTTAGTCCAACCACTTTTGCTAACCGAATCACGGAGCAAGAACGCAAAGAAAAAGAACAAGAAAAAGAAAAACAAAAAATCCAAGACTTGGTCAATCAGCCCGTTGAGAAAAAATCAGAAAAAATGAAGATTCGTCATGAAGGTGGCGTCGTGATTCAAGGCGTGCAAAACTTACTAATACGTATCAGTCGTTGCTGTAATCCCGTTCCAGGAGATGCGATTGTCGGCTACATTACGAAGGGACGCGGCATTTCAATCCACCGTGCGGATTGTCCAAATATTCTTAATTCACCCGAACAAGCAGAACGTTTAATCGAAGTCGAATGGGAAGATGCAGGCAATATTAATAAAGAATACGATGCAGATTTGGAGATTTATGGCTTCGATCGCTCAGGGCTCTTAAATGACGTCTTGCAAACCGTCAACGCCTTAACCAAGCGGATTTCAAGCGTAGAAGCACGCTCGGATAAAGAAAAAAATGCCACCATTCGTCTAACCGTTTCGATTCAAAACTTGGAACATTTACAACAAATTATTACGAAAATTAATCAAATTCCCGATGTTTATAGCGTCGAACGAATGAAAGGATGAAACCATGCGAGCAGTGATTCAACGAGTGTCACAAGCCAGTGTCACAATCAATGAAACAATTGTTGGTCAAATTGATCAAGGATTGATGGTTTTATTAGGGATTCATGAAGAAGATACGTTAGCAGATGTCGACTATTTAGCTCGGAAAATTGCTAAATTGCGTATTTTTGAAGATGAGGCGGGCAAAATGAATGGAGATTTGCAAACCGTTTCGGGTAGTATTTTAAGTATTTCACAATTTACCTTGTATGCAGAGACGAAAAAAGGCAATCGACCGAGTTTTATTAAGGCAGCAAGGCCCGAAGTCGCGATTCCTTTATATGAACATTTCAACCAGCAATTAACAGCCATGGGGCTAACGGTTGAAACGGGAGAATTTGGCGCAGAGATGCAAGTCGCTTTAATCAATGATGGACCTGTAACAATTGTGATCGATACACGAGAAAAATAAGAATTGTTTAAGAAAAAAGAGAATCTTACAACTTTGTTAGTCGAAGTAAGATTCTCTTTTTCTGTCGTGAAACATGCATAAAATAAGGAGTTTTATTTCATTCTTTGGATTGGGAATTTTAAAGAAGAATTAGAAAGGCGACTTTACTTTGGAAAACGATTGTAAGGCCTCTCCTTTTGTGAAATAATATGGAAAAGTGAATTTGGAGGGAAAACAGCATGAATTTTTGGCAACGGGGGTTAAAAAGTGTTACGAGAAGGAAAGGACGTTCTTTGATTTTATTTTTAGTCGTCTTTATTTTAGGAAATGTCATCGCGGGTGCCGTTTCGATTGAGCAATCGACAAAAAATGTTGAAATTGCAACAAAAAAACAAATGGGCGCAAGAGCGACCGTCGAAATGGACTACGAGCGTTTTGATAAAGAATATCAAGAAAATCCAGAAAAATTTCAAGATGAACACGATTATTTTAAGAACCCGAGTTTAAAAGAAATCGAAGCAATCGGGGCTTTGTCTTATGTTAAGTATTTTGATTATTCCGTTACTTCTTACATTGGGACCAATAAAGTCAAAGCATATAGCCCAGAAGATATGGGCATTTCTTATGGTGGGAGTTCGCGTTTTCAGTTTAACGTGCGTGGCGTGAATCGAAAAGAAATGGTCGATTTAGAAGAAGGACTAATCAAACTTGTCGAAGGAGCAACCTTCTCAGAAAAAGACATTCAAGAAGGGACGCAAAATGTTTTAATTAGTAAAGAAGTTGCAGAGCTAAACAATCTATCCGTAGGCGATCAACTCGTTTGGGATGTGACAAGTGAATATTATCCTGACGATATGGAAGCCTTAGAAGGGGATGAGGACAGCGATGAGGCACCGATGCAACCGGAAGTCGTGACTTTTGATTTTCCGACGAAGGTCATTGGAATCTTTACTGTAGTGAAAAAAGAAGAAACGAAAGAAAAGTCGCCAGAAGAAGCTTCAGATGATAGTTGGCGAGCGATGGAGCAAATCAATACGATTTATGCTCCGAATGAACTTGTTAAAACCTTAAACAAAGAAATGCAAGAAAAAATCTGGAAAGTACCTGCAGAAGATCTCGTTGAAGATGAGTACTATCAAACGACTTACGTCTTGAAAAATACCGATGACTTAGAAGCTTTCCGTGAAGAAGCCAATGCACTGATTTCAAATGAATATTATCATATTATCGCTTCCAGTGATCAATACGATCAAGTAGCTGGCGGCATGAAAAAACTCGGAAAAATCTCAGGGTATGTCGTGATCATTGCGGTCGCAGCGGCACTAATGATTATTACCTTAATTGTGTTATTATTCTTACGTGATCGAAAACATGAACTAGGCATCTACTTATCTTTAGGTGAGAGTCGTGGGAAAATTATTGGACAAATTTTAGTTGAATTGTTGTTAACGAGTGCCCTCGCTTTAGTGCTTTCCTTAATTACAGGGAACTTATTAGCAGGAGGTATATCGGAATCTTTATTACAAATGGATTGGTTAAGTGGTAGTCAAGATGGCATGATGTATTATGGTGGGATGATGGATAATAATTTAACACCAGCAGACGTGCAAGATGCTTATCGTGTGACTTTTAGTGTGGGGTATATTATTAGTTACTTATTGATTGGATTAGGAACGGTCTTACTTTCAGCAATTGTGCCATTGTTATATATTTTACGTTTAAATCCAAAGAAAATTATGATGTAAGGGGGAATTAGGATGACTTTATTAGAAACAAAAAACGTCGATTATTATTATCAAGATGGCGATCAACGTCGCTATATTTTAAAAGATGCCTCAGTTCAATTTGAAAAGGGAAAATGTTATTCCATTTTAGGGCAATCCGGCTCAGGAAAAACAACCTTCTTATCCTTGATTAGTGCCTTAGATTCACCCAAAGAGGGGACAGTATTACTAGATGGCAAAGATATTAAAGAAATTGGCTATGACCACTTTCGACGAAACAAAATCAGCATTATCTTCCAAAGTTATAACCTCGTTCCTTATTTAACAGCTGTTGAAAATGTTTTGGTCCCGATGTCAATTACCGATAATGAATTGCCAAAAGACCATAAAGAAGTCGCTTATAACTTATTAGATTATATTGGGATTACCCGTGACAAAGCGAACCGTTTAGTCAATCAACTATCAGGTGGGGAACAACAACGGGTCGCGATTGCCCGGGCATTAGCGACGAATGTGGATATTATTTTAGCAGATGAGCCCACCGGAAATTTAGATGAAGAGATGGAACAAGAAATTGTAGATATCTTTAAAGAGCTCGCACATACGCATAATAAATGTGTCATCATGGTGACGCACTCGAATGAAATTGCTCAACAAGCGGATGAGAGACTCTACTTGCGTAAAGGTGTGTTAAAGACTTATGAGTGATTTTTTATCTAATTTTACAAAAGGGCAATATGATGGGAAAAAACAAGGAGAAGAAAAACCGAAAAAGACGGAAAAAGCGACGGACGAACAAACAGTCAGCCAGCAACCAGAAAACGTTTTTGAGCGTCCCTTAAACGGAGACCTTATCGAAGAATCAATGGAAAACGTGGAACCAATGGAAGGTTTTTCAGAACCAAGCGTGGAACCTGACCCTGAGCCAACGCCAATGCGTCGCAGTAAAAGAGAAGAAACAAGTGTCAGTCGATTCCAAACAGAAGAAACCGAATTTGACCCAACATATAAGAAAAAACAACAAAAAAAATACTTATTGATTGGTATCGGTTCTGTTTTAGCATTATTACTGCTCTTTGTGACCTACTATCAACTGACGCATGTCAAAGTGCCGAATTTTGTGTCAAAAGAAGTGTCTGAAGTTCGAACGTGGGGCAATGAGTCTGGTGTGAAAATCGAAGTCGAACAAAAGTATGATTTTGAAAAAGAGATCAATCAAGTCATTGAACAAGATTTTCCTGCAGATAAAAAAATTCGCAAAGGGAAAACTTTAGCGATTACGAGTAGCCTAGGTCCGAATCCAGATGAGAAAATCAAGTTAGCTGATTTTTCTAAGATGACAAAAGACGAAGCGAGCAAATGGATTGAAGAACAAAAAGCAGAAAATATCACCATTATTGAAAACTATGATAATCAGTTGAAAAGTGGTGCTTTTATCAAGCAGGAGTTTGCGAATAAAGAGTTAAAAGCAGAGGATTACAAACGTAAAGACCGCTTGATGCTCTATTATTCAAAAGGGAAAGAAGTTTTTGAAAAGAACATTGAAGTACCTGAACTAAAAGGCAAAACCTTGACGGAAGCGGAAGAATGGGCGAAGAAAAATGAAGCGAAATTAAAGATAGAAAAAGATTTTTCGAATACCATTGCTGAGGGGACCGTCATCTCTCAAGAAATTGCGAAAGGGAAAAAAATCGCAAAAGATGAAACTTTGGTTTTACATGTTTCAAAAGGAAAAGCGATTGAAGTGCCTGATTATAGTCAATATACGATGGATGAAGCATCTGCAATTGAAGCGAAGATTCCTGTTGTGATAAAAAGCTTGTATTCTGATTCCGTCCCTTATGGACAATTTATTAGCCAGTCCGTCGAAGCAGGGAAACAGTATAATGAAACAGATACCATTCCAACCGTGACCGTGGTCTATTCGAACGGAAAGCCCTATATGAAAGACTTACGTGGCTCAGTGAATGAAGGGGACTTACCTAAACTTTTCTTTGATGAATATGAATCGAAAGGTGCAAATGTTTATTACTCTGTGTACTACGTCGATTCTGCTGAACCGAAAGGGACGGTTGTGGAGATGAGCGTTTACGGACAATTCATCAGCTCTGGTACAACTGTTTGGATCGGTATTAGCCTCGGAAATCTAACCGATCGTACGCCAGAGGTTTCTGAACCAGATGCCGATGCTTTTACTGGTGCAATGGAAGAACCCGAATTACCCGATGCTTTGGCAGAAGAAACACCAATGGAAGAATGAAACGACCAAGAGACTGTGACAGCTGTTGCAGTCTCTTTTTCTTATCTTTGCTTTTCGTTAAAGGAGAAGGATTGATTTATTTTGAAAAAGAAGGGAGAAAAAGAGATGAAACAAGGGATGATTGTATTTGGTGGCACTGGTTTTTTTGGTCAAGTTTTGATTCAACAAGCGTTAAAAGCTGGCTTTCAGGTGACAAGTGTTTCGAGAAAGGGCAAGCCGACCCATCAAGCATCTTGGCAAAAAGAAGTCAGATGGCTGGCAGCCGATGTTTTTCAACCGGAAGAATGGTTGGGAGAACTGGAACAGATGACTGTACTTGTTGACGCGATAGGCATCATTCAAGAGCAACCAGAAAAAGGGGTGACCTACCAACGCTTCAATGAAGATGCCGCGCGCTTGCTCGCAGAAAATGGGAAAAAAGCCAAGGTGCCGCTTTTCGTTTATTTATCCGCCGAGCCATTTACCAAACGCTTTTTACAAGGTTATTTTGCTTCAAAACAAAAAGCGGAAGCGAACATTCAGTCCTATTATCCAGAAGCACTTATTTTTCGTCCAAGCCTCATTGTTGGGAGTCAACGACGAGGGACCCGATTGGCGCTTTTTTTTCGTCCGATCATTCGTTGTTTTTTTCCTCGGTTTCAGCCACAAAGAGTTGAAAGGCTTGCAAGCGAAGTTCTAGAGGCTATTCAATTCGCCTGTCGAGAAGCGTGAGGCTTGCCATTTTTACCCTCTAAAAAACATGCCATCTTTTGACAGCCAGCCTGAGAATCGAGGTGGCATGCAAGGATGACATGTTTTTTTCGAATAGAAGATGAGAAGAAGCGCTACTCTGCTTTTTTGGGGCGATCATTGTTTTTAACAACGGAAGGAGAAATCCCAAAATGTTTTTTGAAGGATTTACTAAAATGATAGGCATCCTCATAACCAACGAGTTTGGCGACTTCTTTAACGGTTAAATCTTCTGTTTGTAACAATTCATGTGCTTTTTTTAAGCGAATTTGAATCAGGTAGTTAATTGGAGAGACGCCTGTGGAATCTTTGAAAATTTTGGAAAGGTAGGTTGGGCTGACATAATAAAGGGTCGCCAAGTGTTCGATTGAAATATCTTTGGCGTAGTTATTTTCCATATAGGTCATAATTAATTGAATCACTTGATGCATGCGGTCGTTTTGGCTGGCTTGTGTTTCATCTGAAAAACGGACTTTCTTTTCCAAACTACGCAAAATTAAAATCATCATCTCCATGACGAGTGCCTTTCCCATCAAGTTAAAATTCGTTTTTTGTTGGTTAAACTCTTCGATTAGTTGCCAAGCTTTGTCGAAAATTTTTAGTTGGCTGTCTTTCATTGAAAGCAAGGAACCACTAAGAGGAAAATGATTTTCTGCCAATCCATGGAGTTGAAAGTTTTTAATCCCGATATGTAACTGGTGCGAATACGTATTTAAAAGTTGTTTTTCGGCGTGATCAATCCCCGGATTAAAAAGCAAAATATCCCCACTGCGGACCGTTTGCCATTCATTGTCAATTAAATAGAGTGATTCTCCTTGTAAAATAATGGAAATTTCAAAAAAGTCGTGATGGTGAATCATATTTTCATTGTCTGGTTGGTTCCAAAGGTCAAAAGCATATAAGACGTCTGGTTCAAAAGATTGTAAATTCATGGACTCTCCTCATTTACTGTTCAAGATTTTCAACGTCTATTATACCTTAAAAAGAAAGCAATTTCATAAAAGAAGGTTTTTATTTGCCAAGTCGTAGAAATTTCCATGTCTTAAGTAGGATATTCCATTCTTTTTATAAGGGGACGTTGTATGATAAGACTAGTAAAAAAGAGAAAGAGGTGTCTCGTATGAATAATTTCCAATGGCTTTGGCAATATTTACGAAATTATAAATTTAGAATTGTCATTGCGCTTATTTTTGTTGTCATCAATTCATTGCTGATTATTATTAACCCGATATTAACCGGCGAATTAGTTGACAAAGTGATCGACCAAGGCCAGACGAATTTGTTAGTACCGTTTTTAGGAATCATGATTGGGGTTCAGTTTTTCCGAACAGTCATTCGTTATTCTTATCAAATCATGTTTGAGCGGGTCAGTCAAAATGTCTTATTTCGCTTAAGACAAGACATGTACAAAAAATTACAGGAGTTAGATTTTGATTTCTTTAACCATACGCGTGTAGGAGATATCATGGCAAGAATGACAGGGGATACGGATGCGATTCGTCACTTTGTTTCTTGGGTGACATATAATGGAATCGAATCGATTTTATGGTTTATTACAGCCATTGTGATGATGGGCTTAATCAATTTCCCGTTAATGCTGGCACTTGTGGCAATTACGCCATTTATCTATCTTTTGACCACTTATATGTCAAAAGCGGCTCATCCGGTCTTCTTTGAAATTCGTGAAAGCTTCTCTCGCTTAAACTCCATGGTGGAAGAAAATATTGGTGGGAACCGAGTCGTGAAAGCTTTTGCTCGTGAGCAGTTTGAGATTAAAAAGTTTACAGAATATAACGAAGATTACAAAGAACGCAACATGGCCTCTGCGCGAGTCTCTGCCAGATTCTTACCATGGTTAGATTTATTAGCTGGAAGCTTAACCTTAACCACGCTCTTTTTAGGTGGTTGGTTCGTAATTAACGGTTCGATGACCTTAGGGGAATTGATTATGTTTAATGGTTTCTTATGGATGTTAAATCAACCAATGCGGATGAGTGGCTGGTTAATCAATGACGTGCAACGTTTTTCAGCATCTTGCATTAAGATTCGTCAAATGTTACATACCAAAGCGGACATTCCAGTTGAAGAAACGGAAGAAAGCTTACAAATTCAAGGATTTGTGGAATTCCAAGAAGTTTCTTTCCAATTTTCAGACGATCCAGAGACGGATATTTTAACCGATGTCTCCTTCAAAATTGAACCGGGACAAACAATTGGTATTCTAGGAGAAACAGGTTCAGGGAAGACAACATTAGTGAACTTAGTTGCTCGTTTCTACGACCCAACAAGTGGTCGGGTATTGATTGATGGCAAAGATGCCAAAGACTACCCTGTTCGTCAATTAAGAGAAAATATTTCGATGGTTATGCAAGATGTCTTCTTATTTTCCAATACCATCGAAGACAACATTGCCTTTGGAAATCCTTATATTGAACCTGAATATATCCAACGTGTGGCGGCGGTAGCAGACGCGCATAGCTTTATTACTAAAATGCCACAAGGGTATGAAACCATTGTAGGAGAACGGGGAGTTGGCTTATCTGGCGGACAAAAACAACGAATTTCTCTTGCTCGTGCCTTAGCAAAAGATCCAAGTATTTTAATTTTAGATGACACGACTTCAGCTGTTGATATGGAAACGGAGTCGAAAATTCAAAAAGAATTGGCCCATCTAACAGGTGCCAAAACCACCTTTATTATTGCCCATCGAATTTCTTCTGTACGTGATGCGGACTTAATTTTAATGATGGAAAAAGGCCATGTGGTTGAACAAGGTAGCCACGAAGAATTAATTCAGAAAAAAGGCTTCTACTATGAAGTGTATCAAAAACAATTAGGTTTAACGAATGGGGAGGTGGGATAGATGGCACGTAATCGCTTTGATGAAGATGAGGAGTTAGCACAGGAATTTAAGTGGTCGCACTTTAAACGAGTCGGTGAGTATGTCAGCCCCCACAAAGGTTCCATCTCAAAAGTTTTATTGGTGATCGTATTAGCGAATATTGCAAGTATGTTAGGTCCATACTTTACTAAAATTGCCATTGATGAAGTCATTCCACAAAAGAACTTCAAATTACTTGTCATTATTTCGGTTGTTTTCTTACTGTCGCTCTTCTTTATTGCTTGGTGTATGAAATATCGAATTATTGCTATTACCGAAATCGGTCAAAATATTTTAAAAGAGATGCGTCATTCGATTTTCGAGCATTTACAACGCTTGCCCTTTGCTTATTTTGACAACCGTCCACACGGGAAAATTTTAATTCGAGTGGTAAATTACATTAATACGCTAAGTGATTTGCTCAGTAACGGTTTAATTAATTTAATTTCGGATATCATTAGTGTGGTTATTACCCTGGCATTCATGTTCTTTATTGATGTCAAATTGACTCTATATAGTTTAATTTTACTACCGATTTTATTCGTGATGGTTTTATTTATCACAACGAAACAAAGAAAAGCTTATCAGCATTTAAGTAACAAACAATCAAACTTAAACGCTTATATCCATGAGAGCATTTCAGGGATTAAAATTACCCAATCTTTTGCTCGTGAAAAAGAAAATGCAGAAATCTTCGATGAAGTCAGTAATGAATACCGCGATGCTTGGATGAAGGCCGTGAAGGTTCAATTCTTGTTATGGCCTGGGGTACAAAACATTTCGGTTTTGACAACCAGTTTGATTTACTTTATTGGTATTCGCCAAATTGGCGTAGAAGTGTCAACCGGAACATTGATTGCCTTTATTGGGTACATTAATAATTTTTGGAATCCAGTGATTAATATTGGGAATTTCTATAACTCATTAATTACTGCAACGGCTTATCTTGAACGGATTTTTGAAACAATGGATGAAATTCCAGATATTCAAGATGCACCCAATGCACAAGTCTTACCGCCGATTCAAGGGAATGTCGTTTTTGAAGAGGTTGTTTTCCGTTATGAAGAAGGAAAGAACATTTTAGATGGTGTGACTTTTGATATTACACCAGGTGAAACCATTGCCCTCGTTGGTCCCACTGGGGCAGGAAAAACAACGATTATTAACTTGTTAAGTCGTTTCTATGACATTAACGAGGGAAGCGTCAAAGTCGATGGGTATGACGTGCGAGATGTGACCTTGGAATCTTTAAGAACTCAGATGGGCGTCATGTTACAAGATACTTTCGTCTTTTCAGGAACGATCTTAGATAATATTCGATACGGGAAGTTAGATGCAACGGAAGAAGAAATTATTGAAGCAGCGAAAGTCGTTCGGGCTCATGATTTCATCAAGGAATTAAAAGATGGCTATCACACGGTCGTTGAAGAACGCGGAAGTACCTTATCTGCTGGTCAACGCCAATTGATTTCCTTTGCCCGAGCCTTGTTAGCTGATCCGAAAATCTTAATCTTGGACGAAGCCACATCAAGTATCGATACAAAAACAGAGGAATTACTACAAGAAGGACTGCAGCAATTACTAAAAGGTCGAACTTCCTTTATTATTGCTCATCGCTTGTCAACAATTAAAAATAGTTCGCAAATTTTCTATATCTCCGGTGGGAAAATCGCAGAAGCGGGAACCCACGATGAATTAATGGCACACAAAGGATTGTATCATCACTTGTATCAATCCCAATATGATTTGGTTCGCGCAGGCTAGCTGAATCGATGCTCCAAAGCAAGATCCCCCTCTTGCTTTGGAGCATTTTTTGATTTTATGCGACTGTTTCGTCAGCGATAAATTTTTTTAATTTTCATCCTTTTTGCTATAATGAAAGCGTTGGACAAAAAAGAAAAAAGGAGTCGAAGGTGATGGTTGATTTATTGGCGTTACAAAATGGGTCGGATATTCGTGGGATTGCGCTTGCAACGGAGGAAGAACAAGCGAACTTAACAACAGAAGCAGTGACAGAAATTGCGTCTGGCATCCTTCATTGGTTAACGAAAAAAGTGCCTTTAAATAAGGAAGAAGTGTTCAAGATAGGGATTGGAACAGATAGTCGCTTAAGTGGGGATTCATTGAAAGAGGCCCTTGTGACAGCATTGATTGCTCAAGGCGTCGACGTGATTGATTTTGGTTTAGCTACGACGCCAGCGATGTTCATGAGTACACAGTTTCAAGCGTTTGCTTGTCATTGTGGCGTGATGCTGACGGCCAGTCATTTACCCTATTATTTCAATGGCATAAAAATTTTTCATCCACTTGGTGGTGCCGAAAAGGAAGACATTCAAGAAATCTTAACCAATACCAAAAGAATCACTGGAAAGAAAAAAGGGGTGTTACAATTCGGAGATTTAATCACTCCTTACGCAGCAGACTTAGTGGCGAAAATTCGTCAAGGCATTCCTGGGCAGCCGGAAAAACCTTTAGCAGGCTTGAAAATTATTGTCGATGCAGGCAATGGTGCCGGGGGCTTTTTTGCGGAAAAAGTCTTACAACCTTTAGGAGCAGATACGACGGGTTCACAATTTTTAGAACCCGATGGCCGTTTTCCAAATCATATTCCAAATCCTGATAATAAAGAGGCCATGGCGAGTATTCAACAAGCCGTGTTAAAAAGTGGGGCGGACCTTGGTGTCATATTTGATACCGATGTGGACCGTTCGGCAGTTGTCACAAAAAGCGGCGAGGTTTTAAATCGGAATAATTTGATTGCCGTCTTGAGTCGAATTATTTTAGCAGAGCATCCAGGAACAAGTATCGTGACCAATTCCCCCACAACGGATCATTTAAAAACCTTTATCGAAAAGCGAGGGGGCAAACAAGTACGTTATATTTCAGGCTATCGGAATGTAATTAATAAAGGGATTGAATTGAATCAAGCAGGCATCGATTGTCAGTTAGCAATTGAAACAAGCGGGCATGCAGCTTTTAAAGAAAATTACTTCTTAGACGACGGAGCCTACGTGATTGCTAAAATTTTAATGCTTTTACCACAATTACAAGCACAAAATCAAACGTTAGAAGCGATGATTTCTGATCTAAAACAACCTCTCGAAACACAAGAAGTACGTTTTCAATTAGAAGTATCTGATTATCAAAGGCTTGGTCAAAAAGTCATAAAAGACTTATCAGACATTGTGCTACCAGGCTGGACGGTGGATCCGGAAAATGAAGAAGGCATTCGATTCAAATTAAGTGGTCCCTTTGGCTCAGGTTGGTTTTTACTGAGAATGAGTTTGCATGAGCCTTTGCTAGTTTTGCAAGTGGAAAATGATGTCGTCGGCAAGGTTCCGCTTGTTTTAAAAGAAATCCAACAATTTTTAGCTGCCTATCCAAAAGTGAATCAGGACGCACTCTTAGCATTAGGATAATCAAAAAAAGTATCAAAAGAATCGCGAATTCTTTTGGTACTTTTTCTCATTTAGATGGCGTATTTCATTGGATTTTGGTAAAGTAGGGAAGGAATCGAATCGTGAGGGGAAATTTCAAAAGAAATACAAGAAAAACAGTGAATCACTGATTCATTGGAGAGGAGAAAAAAATGGAGATTTTTCGTAAAAAAGAAATCACCAAAACTTCAGGAAACGATATGAAAAAAAACTTGAAGTTAAAAGACCTAATATTATTAGGAATTGGTGCGGTTATCGGCACGGGGATTTTTGTGGTTACGGGAACAGCTGCAGCAAATTACGCGGGACCAGGCGCGACACTCTCTTTTTTAGTTGCGGCATTCGTGGTTATTTTAAGTGGCTTTTCATTTGCAGAATTTGCCTCCCGTGTACCTGTTACTGGGGGGCCCTATAGTTACATGTATGTCATTTTCGGCGAAATTAGTGGTTGGATGGCAGGCTGGTTCCTAATTTGTGAATATTTACTAGCGGTATCTTCCGTTGCTTCTGGTTGGTCGTCTTATGTCCAAGGATTTTTGACCAGCATGGGCATTCATCTACCTAAAGCTTTGACTGGAGGGTACAATGTACAAGAAGGCACTTATATTGACCTCATTGCGGCACTAGTTGTGCTTTTTATCACAGTCTGGGTAACGCAAGAAGCCAAAAAAGCCTTACGCTTAAACAATCTTATGGTTTGGGTGAAATTTGGGCTGATTGCTTTATTTATTCTCGTTGGAATCTTTTTCGTAAAACCAAGCAACTGGCAACCTTACATCCCATTTGGATTATCTGGTGTGTTTGACGGGGCAGCGTTAGTTTTCTTTGCCTTCTTAGGTTTTGACGCCATTGCGATGGCAGCAGAAGAAGTTGAAAATCCACAAAGAGATGTACCAAGAGGGATCATCGGCTCGATTGCGATTGCGACGGTATTGTATGTAATTGTGACACTCATCTTAACTGGGATGGTTCCCTATACAGAATTAGGTGTAGGCGATCCGGTAGCCTTTGCTTTACGCTATGTCAATTTCGGTATTGTGGGCTCCATTCTTTCCGTAGGCGCAATCTTAACCTTGTTAACCGTGACAATTTCAATGCTCTATTCCTTAGTTCGTCTAATCTATGCCATTAGCCGTGATGGCTTACTGCCGGCTTTTTTATCAAAAATTGATAAAAAGCACCGGACACCGGTTCGTGCAACCTATGTTACAGGATTGATTGCCCTATTTTTTGCAGCAGCCTTTCCATTAGACCTTTTAGCGGAACTAACCAATATTACTGCTTTGGCGTGTCTAATTATGATGTCTTTAGGAATTTTACGTCTCCGTAAAACGCAAGGGCAACCCAAAAAAGGGGAATACAAAGTACCGTTTGTTCCTGTGTTACCCTGGTTAAGCGTCTTAGCTTGTGCCTTTTTAATGAGTCGTTTGCAAACGGCGACCTGGATTGTCTTTATCCTGACGATTGTTTTTGGTTTAGGCATTTATTTCTTATATGGCTATCAAAATAGTCATTTAAATCAGAAAAAAGAACGATAAAAAACGCTGCATCTTCCACTCAGATTGAATGGGGATGCAGCGTTTTTTATGTAAAGTAAAAGCGAAGTCCTGTTTATTGCGTTAAGTCTAATAGGCGTTGTTTTAAATCTTCTTCCATGTTGCCAAGTTCAATTTCAGCCGCATGACGTTTTTCTTTTCCTTCTTGTTGAATTCTTAATGTTTCTTGAATGGTTTCAATTAAGTCGTTTTGTGTTTGCTGTAAGGTTTCGATGTCAACAATGCCACGTTCATTTTCGCGAGCCGTTTCAATCGCGGAGACTTTAAGCAACTCTGAATTTTTCTTCAAGAGGTCATTGGTCGTTTCAGCGACTTGACGTTGCGCTGTTGCCGCGTCTTTTTGCCGTAAGAGAGTTAAGGCAATGGCGACCTGGTTTTTCCATAAAGGAATCGCCGTATGAATGGAAGCTTGAATTTTTTCTGCCAAAGCTTGGTTCGTATTTTGGATTAAACGAATTTGCGGTGCTTGTTGAATGGTGATTTGACGAGTGAGACGCAAGTCGTGCGTCCGTTTATCTAAACGATCCAAAAATTGCGTGTAATCATTTGCGATTTGCACATCCATTTGATCGCCGGTTTCTTCGGCCTTTTTCATCGCTGTTGGAATGGTTTCTTGTTGCAATTCTTCCATTTTCAATTCGCCAGCCGCAATATAAATATTTAAGGCATCAAAATAGTCTTTGTTTTTTTGATAAAGCTGTTCAAGCATCAAGTTGTCTTTTAATAAGCCTTCTTTTTCTTTGTCTAATTTCACGGCAACTTTATCGATTTGGGCGCCAATTTTTTGATATTTTGCTGTGACTTCAAAAATGGATTGTTTGACTTTTCCAAACATTCGTTTAAAAACATTGCCTTCCCCAGCGCGTAAATCATCTGGGTTGGCTTCTTGTAGGCGGTACATTAATTCTGTTAATGAATCTCCAACGGGGCCCACATCAGAGGCTTGTACGTGGTTGAGCATCGATTGCGAGAATTCGCTTAATTTGGTTTGAGCGGCGGAACCATAAGTAATAATTGCTTGTTGGTCGGTAGAATCAATTTTGGAAGCAAGTTCTTTTGCTTGTTGTTGTCTTTCTGCCGGTAAACGATCGAGTAAACGAGGAGCGGCTTGTTGTTGCTGTCGTTCATTGAGTTCATTTTTTTGAGTTGTGGTCAGGCTTTCTATTTGTGTTTCAAATGGGTTACTTAATAAATCTTCTAGTGTATCATTGACATCTGTCGTAGGTTTTTGATCGGTCATTTGAGTTCCTCCTTAAAATCGTGTGATTCATTCGTAGTAAAAAAGAACTGGATTTTCATCCAGCTCTCCAAAGATTATTCGTTTGAGTCTGTCTGGCTATACCTATTATCTCTTTTTAAACTTTGTTTGGCAATCGATAATTCCACATCCAAATCGTCTAAATCATCGGCAACAAATTGCTGATAATCACAAGTAATGAGGGAAGCCAATTGGCCGATAATTTGAACACTTTCTTCCATTTTTTCATAAGTTTCTCGGCTTTTTACTTCATGTGCGTTGATTTCAATATATTTATCCGTTAAATCAACCATGTTCGGTAAATGGGTGTATAAAAAGTGGCTGGCTTCATGTAGGCGTGTCGGTTCTTTGACAAGTTCTTTAAACAAGCCTTTCGCTGCTCGTAAGGTATCGTGACGCAAATCAATGGCTTTGAGTTTGGTATTTCTTTGAACGTTATCTTGTAAACGATCAATTTGTTTCTTTGTTTGGTTGAGCGTTTCTCGGAAAATTTCGATTTCTCTTGGCGTCATGCCACTCGCAAGATAAGCTTCCTCACGCTTTTTCGTTAACGAAGGCAAAGCTTCTTGTGGCGTCGCTTTTCCTTTCGAACGAAAAGCAAAAATCAAAAGTGAGACACCTAAAAGAAAGAGTAACATGTTAGGACTGATTCCACTGATCCCGAAGATTCCAAAAGCTGCAACACTAACGAAAAGAATGGTCCAGACTTTTTTATTTTTCATTTTATTATGCCTCCTAATAAGATTGGTAAAAATTAACTAGAAAAATCAGTAAGTGTTTCCTACAAGGTTCATTTTAGCATGTTCTAATTAAGAAAAGTATACGACTTGGGATGGATTTTTATAATTTAGGAATTTTATAAACAATTCTATGTTAAAATATGAGGAAAATAAGGATTATTGAAGGGAAGTAAAAAGAAATGCTTCGTTATGAAGATTTTGAAGAAAAAACAATGACCCGACAAGAGATTTTTAAAGGGAAAATTATTGAGGTGTATCTTGATGAAGTGGCTTTACCGAAGGGTGGCACAGGAAAAAGAGAACTCGTTTTTCATCCAGGAGGGGTCGGTCTTTTGGCAGTGACGCCTGAAAAGAAAATTGTCCTAGTAAAACAATTTCGTAAACCATTAGAAAAAGTGTTGTTAGAAATTCCCGCAGGAAAAATCGAAATCGATGAAGGCCACAGTCCAGCAGAAACAGGTGCGCGGGAGTTAGAAGAGGAAACCGCTTATCGCGCAGAAAGTTTGGAACATCTGGTTTCCATGTATCTTTCTCCGGGTTTTTCCAATGAACAATTACATATTTATCATGCGAAAAATTTAGTCAAGGTGGACAACCCACTGCCGCAAGATGAGGATGAAGTCTTGGAATTAATGGAGTTAAGCTTAACGGAAGCCAAAGAAAAGATTCGCACACAAGAAATTTGTGATGCCAAAACCATTTATGCGATTCAAGCCTGGGAACTACTTTTAGGAAAAGAAAGGGATTAGCATGTCAAAAGGACCATTAGTGACACGTGCTTCACTGCGAAAGTTGCGTGAAGCCGAAATGAAAGAACAAGAACAAGTCGCACAACAAGCGAGTAAGACCTATCAGAAAGAAGAAAAAAAGATTAAAAATTACTATCGAAAACAAGCCAAACAACAAGGAACCATTCAAAAAACACGGTCAGGCGAAAAAGAGAAATCACGCCGCATGAATCATTTTTTGATGAAATGGATTGTCATTGTGACCGTTTTGATTGTGCTTGTGGCTTTAATGGTTTTATTTTGGTAAACCCTTAGAAAAAATAGAGGAGTGTTTTGTGTGAAAATTGGTGTTATCGGAGCGATGGCTCAAGAGGTGGCAGTCTTAAAAAAAGCATTGGAGAATCATCAAAAATGGGAAAAGGCAGGTGCGACGTTCTATCAAGGAACGATTGGACAGCATGAAATCATCGTCGTCCAATCAGGCATTGGAAAAGTGTTAGCCTCGATTACCACCAGTTTATTAATTCAACAATATGGGGTAGATCTAGTGATTAATACGGGTTCTGCTGGAGGCATTGGTGCTGGATTGGCTGTTGGTGATCTCGTGATTGCAGATAAATTGGCGTACCATGATGTGGATGCGACCGTCTTTGGCTACGTTTACGGCCAAGTTCCAGGCGGCATGCCACTTTATTATGAAGCCGACCCAACCTTTGCCAAACGAATGAAACAAGCGGCTCAAGAAACACAACATCAAGTGAAGTCAGGTTTGATTGTAACAGGAGACAGTTTCATTGCGGATTCGACGCGTTTAACGGAAATTTTGACTCACTTTCCAGAGGCGTTGGCTTGTGAGATGGAAGGGGCAGCGATTGCGCAAACGGCACGTCAATTTGACGTCCCTTGCTTAGTCGTGCGAGCGATGAGCGACACAGCTGACCACGAAGCAACGGTGAGTTTTGATGAATTTATTGAATTGGCTGGCAAGCGTTCTGCTGAAATGGTTCTTCATTTTATTAACTTATGTGAATAGGAGAGAAAAAAATGAAAGCATTGTTATCGATTGACTATACTTGGGATTTTGTTGCAACCAAAGGGGCTTTGACCACTGGTGAAGCGGGACAAAAAATTGAAGCAGGGCTCGTAGCGATTACGAAAACCTTCATTGAGGCAGGAGATTACGTTGTCTTTGCGATTGATAAGCATGAAAAAGAAGAGGCATACCATCCAGAGAATCGATTATTTCCACCACACAATTTAGCAGGGACCAAAGGACGTGACCTCTACGGTTCTCTCGCACCACTCTATGAAGAAAATAAAGAAAAAGAGAATGTGTACTGGATTGATAAACGGCATTACTCCGCTTTTAGTGGCACTGATTTGGATATTCGTTTACGGGAACGCCAGATTAGGGATCTGTATTTAACTGGTGTCTGTACAGACATTTGTGTGCTCCATACTGCCATTGATGCCTATAATTTAGGTTACCGTATTTTCATCGTCGAACAAGGGGTAGCAAGTTTTGATCCTGTTGGACACGAGTGGGCCTTACGTCATTTTACTGGAACGCTAGGTGGAACGATTGTGTAAGGATGAAAAAAACAAGGGGGTAATCAAGCGGATTACTCTTTGTGGTTCGACGAAGTTCAGTCATGAATCAATAAAAAGGAGAGAAGCACATGGAAAAAGAAATTTGGCATGGTTTACCAGAAGAGCGTTTTAAGACCTACCGTCATTGGATTACACCAAAAGGGTATTTATGTGGCACCTATGCTTCAATTGTACTCCTTGCATATTATCAAGATTTTATCGATGAATCCTTGATTCCTGCCTTTATTCGTCGCAAAAACAGTCGTGAGGTGCAACCCTTGGCAAGCTTTTTACAATTATTTATTCAACGCCAAGGTTTGCCAACCGTTGCTTGGCAAGTCGCGCATGGCTTATCTCGTTTTTTTCACTACCAACAAAATCCTTTACGCGGTCGCGCAACGATGCTCGGTGGCTGGCAACGTGTCGTCAAACGAATTGACCAAGGCAAACCGGTGATTGTCGGAGTCAATCGCCTTTTAGGCAGTACTTATGGCAATCATTGGCTTGTGGCTTATGCTTATTTGGAAACACCTAGCGGCAAACGTTATTTGAAAGTACATGACAACTGGGGGAATCATGCGGCGGTTATTCCTATGAGATGGGTGAATGGGACAGTCTCTTTGCCTTGAATATTAGGCACAATTAATGATAGAATGGAAAAGGAATGGCTATTAAACAATAAACAAGCGGAGGAACTTATGATTAATCAATACCAAGATGATACAGTGAAAATTTTTAGTTTAAATGGCAATTTGCCATTAGCTGAAAAAATTGCCGGTGCCTTTGGGAAAGAACTAGGGAAATGTGTCGTAAAGACTTTTGCTGATGGTGAAATTTCAATTAATATCGAAGAAAGTGTTCGTGGTGTGAATACCTATATTATTCAAGCAACGAATGAACCTGTGAACAATGCTTATATGGAATTGTTAATCATGATTGATGCAATGAAGCGAGCAAGTGCCAAAACGGTTAACGTGGTGTTGCCTTACTACGCCTATTCTCGTCAAGATCGGACGGCAAAACCACATGAGCCGATCAGTGCAAAATTAATTGCCAATATGTTAGTCGAAGCGGGAGCAACGAGAGTTTTAACGCTTGATTTGCACACCGTTCAAGTTCAAGGCTTTTTTGATATCCCGGTGGATAATCTATTTACCATGCCGCTTTTTGCCCATTACTATAAAGAAAAAGGCATGGAAGGGGAAGACTATGTTGTCGTTTCACCTAAAAATAGTGGTGTGCAGCGAACACGTAGCTTAGCAGAATATTTAAATGCCACCTTGGCGATTGTCGATCAAGATGAAGCGCTCGAGGAAGGGTATGTGATTGGTGATGTTGTAGGTAAAAAATGTATCATGGTGGATGATATGTTAAATACTGGAGAAACCTTTGCGATTGCAGCTCGTTTACTAAAAGACGCAGGTGCGAAAGAAGTTTACGCTTGTGCTTCGCATGCCTTGCTCTCACCTCCAGCGAAAATGACACTGGAAGCCGCACCAATCGTTGATATTTGTGTAACGGATTCTTGCTATACAGATGAAGAACGTCATCCAAATAACATGACCTACATTACTTGTTCCGAATTAATGGGGGAAGCGATGAAACGTATCCATGAAAACACCCCAATGAGCCCCTTGTTCCACTTAGAAGAAAAAAGCTATTTGTAAAGAAAGAAGCAATCAATGGTCGATTTGATAGCAACTTATTTTCTGCAAAAATCGTGACACTTTCAATGAAAGAGAGTCACGATTTTTTTATCCAATTTTATCTAATTAAATGAAAGGTGGTTTTTAGATGGCTTATTTTGATCACGCGGCAACAACACCAATGCATGCAGCGGTGATTCCGGCAATGACACAAATAATGGAAGAAGTTTATGGGAATCCTTCGAGTATTCACCAACATGGTCGAAAAGCCCATGAGCATTTGGAAAGTGCGCGTCAGGCAATTGCGAAACAACTTCAAGTCAAAGCCAATGAAATTATTTTTACGAGCGGAGGGACAGAAGGCGACAATCTCGCAATCACCGGCACCGCCTTTGCTCGTCAAAAGGAGGGCAAGCATTTAATTACGACCATGGTGGAACATCCCGCAGTGTTAAATACAATGAAATATTTAGAAACACAAGGGTTTGAAGTGACTTATTTACCTGTTGATGAACAAGGGCAAATCACCGCGGATCAAGTGCAAGCTGCATTAAAGGAGGAGACAATTCTCGTTTCCATCATGTATGCAAATAATGAAACAGGTGTCCTTTTTCCAATTCAAGAAATCGGTGCGCTGCTAGCGAACCACCCAGCGACTTTTCATACGGATGCGGTGCAAGTTTATGGGAAAATCCCTTTGCGACCCAAAGACTTGTCCATTGATTTATTAAGCATCGCTGCCCATAAAATCAATGGACCAAAAGGTGTTGGATTTTTGTTTCAAAAAGAAGGAACGAAACTCACGCATTTAATCCGTGGCGGCGCCCAAGAAGAAAAACGTCGTGCAGGCACTGAAAATCTGGCTGGGATTGTGGGCATGCGTACGGCCATTGAGTTATTAACCGAAGAACAGCAACAAATCAATTGGGAAACATCTCAACAATTTAGCGATTATTTGCTCGAACGCTTCATACAAGAAGGCGTCCAATTTTCTGTGAATGGTGGCGAGGAAAAGAAACTTTCCCATATTTTAAATTTACGTTTACCTGGCGTTCCAAGTAATTTGTTACTGATGCATTTAGATTTACAAGGTTTTTCAATTTCTACAGGTTCTGCTTGTAGTGCAGGCGATGTGGAGCCCTCTCATGTGCTAGAAGCGATGCACGGAGAAGGTCACCAAAGCTTGAAAGAATCGATCCGCATAAGTTTTGGTTATCAAAATACCCAAGAAGAAGTTGTCGCTTTGGCGGATGCCCTAATTGCTGCTGTGAAACGTTTGAAGAAAGACTAGGGTGAAAAAATGAGTGAAGTCAATTGGTTAGAAGCTGGTTTAAACAGTGCGAAGGAGTTAAAAATCATCATGAAAGGTGCCGTTGAGCAAAAGTCAGAGGAGAAGCTTGGTGTTGTTTCTTTAATCGATGCTTCAAAAGATGTCGAGAAAATCAAACAAGTCTATGCTGAAGTCACAGCGGAAGATCCTGAAAGTTATTATATGATTTACGGTGTTGATTTAGATGAACGTTTAGATCTTCTTTCTCATTTTCCCTCGATTGCGATTGAAAAAGCAGATTTAGCTTAAGGACTTTCATCAAAAGAGACTAGCTAAAAAAGGGAAAAACTCTTATAATTAAGGAAAGTGAATAAAAAGAGGTGGAAAAATGGCATTTGAGCAAAAAGCAACCATTTTGGGCTGCGATGTATTTTATCGAATTGCTCCCGAAGCAAGACGTTACACACTGAGAGACAATGGTTTTACCGAAACAAACGGCAAAAACTTTCAACTCATTCGTCCTTTGGAAGCAACACCCCAAAGCAATGAAGGCTTTAAATTAAAGATTACCGTTGACTCAGACATCAAGACCTTAAAAATGTCTGTTACGACTGCCAATGGTTTAAAAGCAGTCAATCTATTCAAAGGAACCCAACATGAAATGTTACAAGAGAAATTCTATTTCTTAATGGATGGTTTCATTAGTCGTGGGTTATTTGAAAAAGTAGAATAATGGATGGAAAACTTGAGGCAAGGTGAAGACAACCTTGTTTCAAGTTTTTTGTTATTTGATTGATTTTATTTTGAACTTTAATCATTTTCTAAAAAAAAGCGGATTCTCGTGAAATTTTCATGATTCTCTTGTATAATGGCAAGTACTGAAAAAGTTGCGACCTTCAAATCGTAGAAATTCAGAATTTAGATTGAAATGATGGTGATATTCATGACAGACAACAGCAAGATTCGTGTCGTTGTCGGCATGAGTGGCGGGGTGGACTCGTCAGTAACAGCGCTTTTGTTAAAAGAACAAGGGTATGATGTCGTAGGGATTTTTATGAAAAATTGGGACGACACCGATGAAAATGGGGTGTGTACTGCAACAGAAGACTATAAAGATGTCGCAAAAGTTGCCGCCCAAATTGGGATTCCCTATTATTCGGTGAACTTTGAAAAAGAATACTGGGATCGTGTGTTTGAGTATTTTTTAGCGGAATATCGAGCAGGAAGAACACCGAATCCTGACGTGATGTGTAATAAAGAAATCAAGTTTAAAGCTTTCTTAGATTACGCCATGGATTTAGGTGCAGATTATGTAGCAACTGGCCATTACGCCCAAGTGGTGAAAGATGAAAATGGCGTCGTACAAATGTTACGAGGTGTGGATAATAATAAAGACCAAACCTATTTCTTGAGTCAACTTTCCCAAGAACAATTACAAAAAACAATGTTCCCACTCGGACATATGGATAAATCTGAAGTTCGTAAAATCGCAGAAGCAGCTGACTTAGCGACTGCGAAGAAAAAAGACTCGACCGGGGTTTGTTTTATTGGCGAAAAGAACTTTAAACAATTCTTAAGTCAGTACTTACCAGCGAAAAGCGGGAACATGGTGACCTTAGATGGGGAAGTCAAAGGCCAACATGCAGGTTTGATGTATTACACGATTGGTCAACGCCAAGGCCTAGGTATTGGTGGTGGCGGGAGTCCAGAACCTTGGTTTGTGATCGGAAAAGAGTTAGCGACCAATACGCTTTATGTCGGGCAAGGCTTTAATCACCCGCAACTATTTGCGGACAAATTATTAGCGAGTGTGATTCACTTTACAACGGATGAAACCAAACCAAAGGAATTTCGTTGTACGGCAAAATTCCGTTATCGGCAACAAGATGTGCCGGTAACCGTGCGTCTTTTAGAAAATGACCAAGCAGAAGTCATCTTTGACACACCAGCCAGAGCGGTTACTCCGGGACAAGCGGTTGTCTTTTATGACGGAATGACTTGTTTAGGTGGCGGATTGATTGACCAAGCGTATCAAGGAGAAGAAGTGTTACCTTATATCTAGGCCATTCTTTGTTATTTAACAGTTTTCTTCACAAGCAAAATAATTGAAACATCTGCCAAAACTGACTACTATAGCCTTAATTCAAGAAAAGAGTGTGAGGTGTAAAAGATGTATCAAGTCCTAACAATGTATGGAGAAAATGAACCTTGGTGGTTTTTTGAAAATTGGCAAGAAGAGATTCGAAATGTAGAACAGTTCGACACGCTCGAAGCCGCCCAAACAGCCTATGCCACACAATGGCAGGAATTGCGCGCATCTTACGGACACGTTCACGTGAAACCTAATTTTTTAACCGCATTTTGGAATGACGGCGAGGAACTTTGGTGCGAAGATTGTGTCGAAGGGCTACAGTTATTCCTAGGATTGGCTTTATTAAAAGATTATCAACCAGTGACAGTGGAAGTCGATCGAAGCTTTTATCAAGCCATTAACCAAATGAACGATCAAGAAAAAGAAAAAACGTGCCAACGGAAATAAGTAAAACTCAAAAGAATTTTGACGAATAGAAACTGTTGCTTATAATAGAGTAAGTAACAGTTTTTTTGAGCTGTCTTAGAAACCCGGAAAAAAAGGAGAAAGAATGAGTAAAAAACTAGTATTAACAGAAAAACCAAGTGTTGCGAAAGACTTTGCTAAAGTTTTAGGCGCAGTGCCAAAAGGCAAGGAGTATTTTGAAAGCAATCAATACGTCATCACTTGGGCCTATGGGCATTTATTATCATTAAAATTACCCGAAGATATCAACCAAGAATGGAAGACTTGGCAATTAGAAACTTTGCCAATGATTCCAAAAAAGATTGGCTTAAAACCTTTACCAAAAACGCATCGCCAATTGAAAGTGATTGGTGACTTAGCCAAGCGTAAAGACGTGACAGGAATTGTCATTGCCACGGATAGCGGACGTGAAGGAGAAGCCGTCGGACGCTTTGTTTTTGAATGGATCAAAACCAATAAACCGATGGAACGACTGTGGATTTCTTCGCAAACAAAACAGGCCGTCCAACAAGGTTTTCGCGAGTTGAGACCCATAAAAGAATTTGAAAACTTGTATCAATCTGCTGTCGCTCGTGGCAAGGCCGATTGGTTAATTGGGTTGAACGTCACTCGCGCATTGACCGTTAAATATCATGACAGTTTATCGGCAGGACGTGTCCAAACACCGACACTTAGTTTAGTCAATCAAGCACAAGAAAAATCAGAGAAATTTATTCCAACGACGTATTTCTCAGTTGATTTACTTTACGAGAATCAAAAAGGTCGTTTGCAATTAAAAAATCCTCAACAATTGACTGAACGGAAACAAGCAGAAGCGTTTGTGAAAGACCTTAGTGGGAAACTGGGACAAGTGACAAACGTGGAAACAAAGGAAAAAAGTCAAGGGCAACCGTTACCTTATGACCTGACTGAATTGCAACGAGTCGCCAATCAGTTGTATCAATACTCGGCGAAAAAGACGCTCTCTTTAGTCCAAAGTTTATATGAGAGTCATAAAGCGGTTAGCTACCCAAGAACCGATTCGAAGTACTTACCCAAAGACGTGGCAGCAACGATGAAAGATCGTTTACAGGCCATCGCGGGATTTGAACCAAAGGCAAAAGAATATCTTAAATCCGGCAGTAAAGTCCAGTTACCAAGCGTTTTTAACGATAGCAAAGTAACCGATCATTACGCCTTGATTCCAACCGAGGAAAGTCCGAATGTTTCGCGTATGAGTAGTGATGAAGTGAAAATTTATCGTTTAATTGTGGAACGTTTCTTAGCGCTGTTTGCCGAAAAACATGTGGTTCAAACGGTGAAAGCAACGGTTGACTTCTCAGGCAATCTCTTTGTTTTTCGCCAAGAACAAGTATTACAAGCGGGCTGGAAGGCAAGTGAAAAAAAGAAAGTCGCGTCCGTTGATTGGAAAAAAGGAAGTCATGTGAAGGGGCACTTTCAGGTCAATCAAGAACTGACTTCACCTCCAAAATTGGCCAATGAAGGCAGTCTTTTGGCTCAAATGGAAAAACACGCGTTAGGAACCCCTGCGACACGGGCAGAAATTATTGAACGTCTATTAAAATCAGAGTTGATGGAACGACGTGGGAACCATTTGGCAGTCACACTAAAAGGTAAGCAACTACTGACACTTGTCAATCCCTCACTCGTAACCCCAGAATTAACTGAAAAGTGGGAACGTGATCTAGAAGCAATTGCCCAAGGAAAGAAATCGTCTCATGTTTTCTTAAAAGAAATCGAAGCCGATACCAAGCGGTTAGTCGCCGAAATCAAGAATTCGAAAGAAGAGTACAAAGATTTTTCTTTAACGACCAAAATTTGTCCCGAGTGTGGCGAACAGTTACGCGAAAGGAATACAAAAGACGGGAAAATTTATATATGTAGTGGCCCGGACTGTCGCTATCGCCGCCGTAAAGACCCGAAAGTTTCGAATCGTCGTTGCTCGCAATGTCGAAAGAAAATGGAAATTATTGATGGGAAAAATGGCGCATTCTTCAAGTGTAAATATTGCGGCATTAGTGAGAAAATGCTAGACAATAAAGAGCGTAAGAAAAAAATGACGAAACATGAAGAAAGACGATTAGTGAAAAAATATAGCCAAGAAGAAGAACCGGCAGAAAGTGCACTAGCCCAAGCTTTGAAAGCTGCAATGAAAGAGAAGTAAGAAGGAGAGAAGAAAGGTCGTAAAAAGACACTTTCTTCTCTATTTTTTTGAGTAGACAAAAAGTAGGAACTATAGGAAGATAAGGAAGAGCAAGCAAATTTGTAAAGGAGGATTTTTTTAATGAATCACTTAACAATGCCAAAAGATTTTCTATGGGGGAGTGCCTCGGCTGCCTATCAAATTGAGGGCGCACACACTTTAGACGGTAAAGGATTGTCGAACTGGGATGAATTTGTCCAAATTCCTGGAAAAACCTACAAAGGAACAACGGGCGAAATAGCAGTTGATCATTACCACCGTTTTAAAGAAGACATTGCTTTAATGGCTGAGATGGGCTTGAAAACCTATCGCTTTTCGATTGCTTGGACGCGAATCTTCCCTGAAGGACGGGGGAAAGTCAATCAAGCAGGACTTGATTTTTACGAAGCGTTGATTGATGAGTGTTTAAGTTATGGAATCGAGCCAATGGTCACCTTGTATCATTGGGATTTGCCACAAAAATTGGAAGAAGCTTATGGAGGCTGGGAAAATCCGGCGGTCATTGACGATTACGTGCATTATGCAAAGACCCTTTTTGAAGCCTATCAAGGGAAAGTGAAATACTGGATTACGATGAATGAACAAAATATCTTCACTTGGTTTGGCTGGATGACGGCGCTTCACCCACCAGGAAAATTCAATGAGGAGAAAATGTATTACCAAGTCAATCATCATGCTTTTTTAGCCCATGCCAAAACCGTTTTAGCCTTTAAAGCAATCATGCCGGATGGGAAAATTGGTGCAAGTTTTGCTTTTAGTCCAAGTTATGCCATCGATAGCAAGCCAATCAATGGTCTGGCAAAACTTGATCACGACAACCTAAAGAGTTATTGGTGGATGGATGTCTATGCTTACGGACGCTATCCAAGAACTGCGATGCGCTATTTGGAACAGCAAGGGGTCGCACCGACTGTAACGGCCGAGGATGAAAAAATACTCCAAGCAGCTGCAAAATTAATTGATTTTATGGGAGTCAATTATTATCAAACAGCCGTCGTTGAGTATAATCCGCTTGATGGGGTGACTCCTTTTGGAGAAATCAATACAACTGGTAAAAAAGGCACTGGGCAAGTCACTGGTGTGCCAGGAGTTTATAAAAATCCGCCCAATCCATTTCTTGAAACAACGGATTGGGATTGGGTAATCGATCCTTCAGGCTTACGTCTTGCTTGTAAAGACATTACCAGCCGGTATGATTTACCCATTATTATTTCAGAAAATGGCCTCGGTGCTTTTGATGAAAAAACGGCTGATAATCAGATTCACGATGAGTATCGGGTGGCCTTTATTCAGGCTCATGTCAAAGAACTTATGCGTGCAGTCGATGAAGGTTGTGAAATCTGGGGCTATTGCACATGGTCCTTTACCGATTTGTTAAGCTGGCTAAATGGCTACCAAAAACGTTACGGGTTTGTCTATGTCGATCGTGACGAAGAAGGTGGGAGTTTAAATCGTTATAAAAAAGATAGTTTTTATTGGTATCAAGAAGTCATTGCGACCAATGGAGCAAGCATCCAATAAGAGGTCGTAGCTGTCAGTACACGCAGTACCATTGAGAAAAGACCTTCCTGTAAGGATCTCATCTAAAAGAAGACACGAGGACAAGTCATTTTGTCTCGGTGTCTTTTTTTAGTTGCCAGTACAAATGACTTTTGCTCCAAAAGGGATCATTGAAAATCGTGCCAATTGGAAAGATTATTTGGCAAAAGGAATGCCAATAATGGTGCGGGGGAGTAAAATCCCACCAACGACATATTGTCAAGCGAGCAACCAAAACCTCTTTTCGATAGTCGTCATCGGATTCCTCTTTTTCTTTCTAGACGATCGTTCGTTTAACTGAAAAAATCAAAAAGAAAAAGAGCTACAGTGCTTACACACTGCAACTCTTTTTCGGGGGGATACAAATAAGGAAAATTTATAGGTTATATTTGATACCTAAGGGGGCAAATCCAAGAGGTATCAAACACGAACTATCAAGCTTAAGGTAATTTGATAACATCTTCTGTTTCTTTATCGAAGAATTGACCTTTGTTGATATTGAATGATAAATCAACCATATCACCAGGTTTGTGAACATCACGAGCATCCACTTTTGAGATGAATTCCGTTGTTCCAATTTTCGTATAAAGCATTGTTTCAGCACCTAGTAACTCAGAAACAACAATTTCTGCATGAACCGTTGATTCTGGAGAAGCATCTAAAACAATTTGTTCTGTATGAATGTCTTCTGGACGAATACCAAAGATTAACTCTTTGCCTTCGTATCCTTTTTCAACAAGGACTTTGTTACGTCCTTCAGGGATACGTAACTCTAATCCGTGACCATCACGAATCACACCGTTGTTAAGTGTCACATTGAAGAAGTTCATTGCAGGAGATCCAATGAAGCCTGCAACAAAGACGTTCTTAGGTGAGTTATAAACTTCTTTTGGAGAACCAATTTGTTGAACGAAACCGTCTTTCATGATAACGATTCGGTCAGCCATTGTCATCGCTTCTGTTTGGTCATGGGTAACGTAAATCGTTGTTGTTTCTAAACGACGGTGTAATTTTGCAATTTCAGCACGCATCGCAACACGTAATTTCGCATCTAAGTTTGATAGAGGCTCATCCATTAAGAAGACTTTTGCATCACGAACGATTGCACGACCTAAAGCCACACGTTGGCGTTGTCCACCAGATAAAGCAGCAGGTTTACGGTCTAATAATTCGGTTAAACCTAAGATTTCAGCAGCGTCTTCTACACGCGTTTTGATTTCAGCTTTGTCGTATTTACGTAATTTTAATCCGAAAGCCATGTTATCATAAACAGTCATATGTGGGTATAATGCGTAGTTCTGGAAAACCATTGCGATGTCACGGTCTTTTGGAGCCACATCGTTCATTACTTTTCCACCGATTGATAATTCACCTTCAGAAATATCTTCTAGTCCCGCGACCATACGTAGAGTTGTTGATTTCCCACAACCAGAAGGTCCAACGAAGACGATGAATTCGCGGTCTGCGATGTCTAAGTTAAAATCTGTTACTGAATAAAAATCATTTCCATCATATTTTTTATGTATGTGTTTTAAGGCCATGTTTACCATGTTTGAATTCCTTCTTTCATATAAGTTATTTACATCCTTACTATAAATGAAAACGGTTTACATGCGCAATGGAAAGATGCACAAAAAAAGAAGATTTTCTTGTGCATCTTGTTAAAAAAACTATTTGAAGGCTGAAATTAACAAATAAGAAAGGAATAAATCATCCATTTTCTTTAAATTACAATGGGTCGCCTGTTGGAATTTGTCGAGTTTGTATTGCAAGGTATTTCGGTGCATGAACAAATCCTTGGCGGTCGAACTGACATTTCCTTGATTTTTCCAAAGATGGATAATAATATCGCTCAAATCTTCTTCAATGAACCATTGATAATAAAGCGTACGCATCAAATAACTGTCTTTGATTGCCTTTTCCATAAAAAAAGTGAGACTGGCAGAAGCCAAGTGGTAACATTTTTGATCGTGATCGCGCAATAACTCATGGCTAAAAAGTTGTTCTTCTTCTTTTAATAAACGGGTAAAGTCTTCCGTATAAGGAAAGAAAGAACCTACAAAAATTCGTGTATAGGTATTAAAATCACCGTCAAGTGCTAAAAACACGCCTGCTAGTTCATCCAAAGTTAAGGCTTCATCGTCGTAAGCTTCAATTAAAAGGGCGTAGTTTTTTGTTACGAAAAAGTAATCAACGAGTTGAGGCAAAATACTTGTTAGTTCAGTGTTCCAAGCTTCAGCGGAGGCTTCATCCAGTTGGCTAAATTCCACCTGAATCATCCGATAAACCCCCTCGTTGACAGGCGGGTTTTGATGTTGAAACAAAGCATCGTACCAAGGATGTTCTTGTGTCTTGTGCACGATGGGGTGCGGGGTAATCAAGGACTGTAGTAATTGCTGTTCCGTATGAGTGAGGTCTTTTTTTGGCAACCATAAAAATTGTCGATGATCCGAAAAAACGAAGTAGGCCTCGTCATCAGTTGAAAAAGAATGGATGGTGGCTTGAGGATAGATTTGTTGCAAGGTTTGAATATTCATAAGAAAACTCCTTTATTTGACTCATTAGCTTCTTTCCCATTGTAACGAAAGAATCGTTTTTCTGATAGTCATAATGTTAAAAAACTTTTTTGTAAAAGAGTTGACAAGTGGAAAGAAGTAGGGTAAAGTATGACTCAACTTAAATATGCAGACATCGAAAAGAACAGTAACTCGTTTTTTACGTTTTAGAGAATCTCTGGTTGGTGAGAAGAGATCGTAGAAATGCAGTGAAACACATCTTGGAGTCGATTTTTTGAATTCGAGTAGGAAAATCCGGGATTGCCCGTTATCGCAACAGTCATTCGTTGATGACTTACGAAGATTTACTTCTGTGAAGAGTAAATAAAAAAAGGTGGAACCGCGTAATTTACGTCCTTTAGCCCTCATGGCTAAAGGACTTTTTTGTTTTTCTACTAAAAAGTAAGGCAAGACTTGGTTGACTGAATGAGGTTTTCTTTTGCGAAAAGGAAAACGAAGAAAAGGTGGAACCGCGTGAATACGTCCTTTGAAGCAAGACTTCAAGGGGCTTTTTTTGTACAAATTTTAGGAGGAATGATTATGTCGTATTTAATTTCAGTATTTCCCCAACTCATCGAAGGGGCAAAAATTACTTTGCAATTATTTAGTTTTACATTAATTGGCTCAATCCCTTTAGGTGTCATCTTTGGTTTTGCTCTTGTGAGTCCTGTCGCACCTTTACGTTGGCTGACCCAGGTCTATGTCTGGTTGATGCGAGGGACGCCATTACTACTACAACTAATTTTCGTTTTTTATGGGTTACCGCTAATGGGGATCGTCTTTGATCGTTTCGATGCGGCGCTTTTCGCTTTTGTTTTAAATTATGCCGCTTATTTTGCAGAAATTTTTCGAGGAGGGATTCAGTCTATCCCAGCAGGCCAATACGAAGCAGCGCAAGTCTTGCGATTGAAAAAAAGTCAGACGATTACGAAAATCATTATCCCCCAAGTATTTAAAATTACCTTACCATCCGTTGGGAATGAAGTGATTAGCTTGGTCAAGGACACGTCATTGATTTATATTTTAGGTTTGTCCGATGTGATGCGAATGGGAAAAATTGCGATGGAGCGCGACACGACGTTATTACCGCTTTTAGGCGTCGCTGTCATTTATTTATTCTTAACCGGGATTTTTACTTTTTTACTTAAAAAAATCGAAGCACACTACAGTTACTATCGATAGGAGGATGAGGAAATGTTACAAATCAAAGGGTTATCCAAAGCATTTGGTAAAAAGCAGGTGATCAATCAACTCGATCTTGATATTCCCACCGGTAGTATTTTAACCGTTGTTGGACCTTCGGGTGGTGGAAAAACGACCTTTCTCAGAATTTTAGCAGGCTTAGAAACGGCGGACGCGGGAGAATTTATCTTAGATGGGCAATCCTATTCACCGGCTCAGTTGAAAGAAGAGGAACAAATTGTCGGAGTGGTTTTCCAAGATTTTCAACTCTTCCCACATTTAACGGTTTTTGAGAATATTACGTTGGCACCAAAGCTGGTTTTAAAGGAAGACAAAGCGATTTATACGAAAAAAGTGGCACAATTAGCTGAGACCTTGGGCATTACCGAGTTATTACAAAGTTATCCCTTCCAATTGTCTGGTGGACAAAAACAACGGGTCGCTCTAGCCAGAGCGATGGCGATGGAACCAAAAGTGTTGGCCTACGATGAGCCGACCAGTGCCTTAGACCCGGCATTGAGACAGCAAGTCGAAGAGATGATTTTGCGATTGAAAAAAGAAGGCGTGACGCAAATCGTGGTGACTCATGATTTAGCTTTTGCAAAAAATATAGCGGATAACTTACTAGAAGTGAGTCCAATAAAATAGGAGGAAAAAAGATGAAAAAGAAATTTGGTTTATTATTGATGCTTGCAGGGATGGTTACTCTGACGGCGTGTGGTGCAAAAAAAGAAGCGAAAACAGAAAAGGAAATTCAAAGTGCCGCGGAAAAAGAAGAAGTGGTGCTTGGGTTAGATGATACCTTTGTTCCCATGGGATTTCGGGATAAAGAAGGCGAATTAACCGGTTTTGATATTGAACTTTCGCAAGCGATTTTTGACTTAACAGGAACGAAAGTGAATTATCAACCGATTGATTGGGCGATGAAGGAAACGGAACTAGCTAACGGGACGATTGACATGATTTGGAATGGTTATACGATTACACCAGAACGAGAAGAAAAAGCGTTGTTTACTGACACTTATATGAAGAACCGCCAAGTTCTCGTAACTGCCAAAGAAAGTGGGATTACCGAATTTTCGCAAATGGCAGAAAAAAAATTAGGAGCTCAAGAAGGCTCGTCTGGTTATACGACATTTAATAATGAACCAACAGTCTTAAAAGACATCGTGGACGGCCAAGAAGCGACACTTTATGCTAGTTTTAATGAGGCATTTATTGACTTAGAAAACAAACGCATTGATGGCTTATTGATTGATCGTGTATATGCGGAATATTATTTAACTTCGACTGAAAAATCGGCAGCTTTCAATGTGATTGATAGTCCCTTTGAAGCAGAAGATTTCGCCGTTGGTGTTCGAAAAAATGACCAAGCGCTCGCAGATAAAATTAATGCCGGCTTAAAAGAATTACAAGCAAACGGCACCTTCGCTGAAATTTCCAATAAATGGTTTGGCGAAGATGTGACACCAGAATAAATAGCAAGAAAAAAGGAGCTTCCTTTATTAAGGAGGGTTCTTTTTTTCTTTACCCTTATTTGTATCTCGTTTGTTTTAGTGGTACATTAAATGGGAAAAAGGACGTTTCTCTGTTCTTTATGAAGTGATTGATGGGACTTCCTTTGAAGAGGGGTGAGTGTGTGCGAAAGAAAGTTTTGAATGTGTCTGTGAAAATTTTAGGTTGTTGTTTCCTTATTTTTCTTGTGTATCATTTTTTTCCGGTAATCGTCGAAGCTCGTGCTGGTGGGGGCGGAAACACCGGTGGCAGTAGCACAGAAGGAACGAGCAATCATTTAGTCGGTGCGTTGCTTACAATGATTTTTCTTCCAATTATGATGCTTAAAAAAATGGGAACAAATGCAAAAGAAAAAAGGCTCTACACAGAGGTCGATGACTTAGATAAATGGGAATATAAAATATTGTTTCGGAATATACAAATGGCATGGTCAAGTGGTGACATGGTAGAGGTGCAAGAGCGAATGGATCCCACACTATACAGTGACTACCAACAAAAATTAGCGGAATACAAGCGAGTGAATAAAAGAAATGTACTCACGGATATTCAAATTAACAAAGTAAAAGTTTCGCGTTCGAGCCAGGCGAATCAATTTAAAAAGATTCTTTTTGAAGGAACAATCATTGATTATTTTGAAGAAAATGGTCAAGCACCCCAAGGGGAAATCAGGCCCATTCCATTCAAAGACATTTGGCTAATTGAGCGAACCAAAGAGGGTTTGATTGTCAGAGACATTGAGAATTTATAGGTTGAGAGACGTTTGAAGGTCAATCCTTGATTGCTAGGACATTGGACTGAAGGATTGGGGTTGATCAAATGGACAAAAAGGAGGATTTCCATGAGTTGGAAAAACAATCGGATTCAAGCGGCAATCGATGGGACAAATCCCATGGTGATGAAAGAATTAAAAGGTGGCTATTTAGTTTTTGGTGACGTCCAATTTTTACCCGGTTACTGTGTTTTACTGCCCAAGAGAGAAGTCGCCTCTTTAAATGATTTGACGTTGGAGGAACGGACGCAATTTTTGCTAGATATGAGTCTTGTAGGAGACAGTATTTTAGCGAGCACGGATGCCATCCGGATGAATTATGACATTTTAGGCAATACCGATCAGTTCTTACATGCCCATATTTTTCCACGTTACGCTTGGGAAAAAGAGGAACGTCGTAAAATGCCTGTTTGGTTATATGATCAATCCAATTGGTTTAACCCAGAGACCGCCTATAATGAAGCACAACATGGCGCTTTACGAGGAAAGATTTTAGCTCATTTGAATAAGAATAAGAAATCATTTTAAAAGATTGCTTGCTATTTTTTTTATATCCAACTAAGGTTAGATGTAGGAAGTGACTGCAGTCCTTTCAAAAGCATTTTTGAAGGGAAAGAAGAAAAAATGAAGTATACGATTGAAACCATTCCTACAGGAGAAATCTTTTATCTAAGAAGTGTTGGTCCTTATGGTCAGGAAGCGAATTTTCAAATGATGGCGACCTTTAAAAAGTGGATCAAAGCGAACCATTTAACCGAAACACTTCAGGAGACAGGTATCTTAGGTATTCCTTGGGATAATCCACAAGAAGTCCCTGGGGAAAACTGCCGTTATGATTTGGCGTTATTTAAGGTGGCTAAAAAAGAAATCGAGCTGAAAGAGGTCAAGCAAGGTTTATTTGTTGGTGGGTCTTACGCGGTTTTTAAACTGCCCCACACACGAGGAGCTGTCACTCATTTTTGGCAAACCATTCACCAGTATGCCCTAGACAAAGAGTTACAATTACGGGATTGTCCGATAATTGAACGCTTTAGAGAAGAGGTCGGCGCACAAAATCACTGTGAATTTTTAGTGCCAATTATTTAATTACGATAAAAAGAAAGAAAGAGGGGGAAAACTTTTGTTCCCGTCTTTTTTTTTGCTATAATGGGGAGGATGGAAAGAGGGATACGATGGCAAAGAAAAAACGTCCGGCTAAGAAACGGAAAACAAAAAAACAACAACTCCAAGAAGAAAAATTAACTTTAGTAGGTTTAGGCATTTTATTTATATTATTTGCTTTAGCAGGTTTATTCAAATTAGGCTTTTTAGGGAATCTTATTGCAAATGGGTTTCGCGTACTCGGAGGCAATAGTTACCCCTTGTTAACGATGGCGTTAGCTTTTTATGGAGGCTTTCTAGTCGTCAAAAATACCAAAGCGACCATTCAAAATTATCGGCGTTTAAGTGGGATGTTATTGATGTACTTGGCGCTTTTACTTTTTTTACATGGGCAACTATTTGGAAAAATCAAATCGGAAGAAGTCACACTTTTTGCGACGACATGGCATTTGCTTTTAAGTGATATCAAAGTGAATCAAGTCACGCAAAATGTCGGTGGGGGAATGCTTGGGGCACTCCTTTATCAGACAACCAATTTTTTAGTGGCGAGAATCGGAAGTTATGTGATTGCCTTTTTACTTTTTGTCAGTGGCGCATTTTTGACAAGTACGATTGACAGTCATGAGTTAGTCGAGTTTCTCAGTCAGGTAAAAGAAAAAATGAGCGAACGCTTCGTGGGGGATCCAGATAAAAAAGCCTACCGCCAAGTAAAAAAAGCGGAAAAGAAAGCAGAAAGACAAGCTGCAAAAGAAGCAAAAAAAGAAGCAGAGCGAGCAGCTATTTTAGCAGAGATTGAACAAGAGAAAAGCAATACAGTTCGTGCCAAAACACCAGCAGAACAATTGGCAGAAGAACAGAAAACAGCAGTGAAAATTGAACCTGAACAAATGAGTTTTGTGCCAATTGATAGCTTCCAAGAAAACCCAGTATCAACAGAGCTCGAAGAAGAGGAGGTCAAACAAACATCGAATGCTGAAGAAGAATTGGAAGAGTCGTCAGAACTTGATTTTGAAATTCCACAAGAAGTTGAGGATGAGGCGTATGAACTGCCACCATCTTCTTTATTACAAGCGGTGAAAGCGACGGATCAAAGCAGCGAATATAAGAAGATTGAATTAAACATTGGCGTCTTGGAACGAACCTTCGAAAGTTTCGGTGTGGACGCCAAGGTGGTAAAAGCAAGCTTGGGTCCTTCTGTTACGAAATTTGAAATTCAACCCGCTGTCGGTGTAAAAGTGAGTAAAATTGTCAATCTAACAGACGACATTGCACTCGCACTCGCAGCAAAAGATATTCGGATGGAGGCCCCGATTCCGGGTAAATCTTTAATTGGAATTGAAGTGCCAAATGATGCCGTCAGCACGGTATCGTTTAAAGAAATTGTCGAGAATAATCCCGCTGCACCTGAAAATCTCTTAGAAGTGCCTTTAGGCCGTGACATTTCCGGTCGCGTTCAAACAGCAGATTTAACCAAAATGCCTCACTTACTAGTTGCAGGATCAACGGGAAGTGGGAAATCGGTAGCAATTAATGGGATAATTACGAGTATTTTAATGCGGGCAAAACCGCATGAAGTCAAATTAATGATGGTCGATCCTAAGATGGTTGAGTTAAACGTATATAACGGGATTCCTCATTTATTAACGCCGGTCGTTACAAATCCAAGAAGAGCGGCACAAGCATTGCAAAAAGTCGTGAAAGAAATGGAAGAACGTTACGAAAAATTTGCCGCTAGTGGTGTACGAAACATCACAGGGTATAATGAAATGATTCAAGCACACAACGCAGAAACGGGAGAAAAAAATCCGATTTTACCGTTTATTGTTGTGATTGTCGATGAGTTGGCGGACTTAATGATGGTTGCAAGTAACGAAGTGGAAGATGCCATTATTCGTTTAGCTCAAATGGCGCGTGCAGCTGGGATTCACATGATTTTAGCGACCCAACGCCCGAGTGTCGACGTCATTACTGGAATAATTAAGGCGAACGTGCCTTCTCGCATGGCGTTTGCCGTCTCAAGTGGCACCGATTCACGTACGATTATTGATAGTAATGGCGCTGAGAAATTATTAGGCCGTGGCGATATGCTCTTTTTACCAATGGGTGAAAACAAACCGATTCGCGTTCAAGGAGCCTTTACTTCCGATCAAGATGTTGAAGCCATTGTTAAATTTGTGACAGACCAACAAGGTGCCAATTATGTGGAAGAAATGATGGTCACAGAAGAAGACGTTGCAGCCGCGTCAGGTGCAACGGCATTGGCCGACGAACAAGATGAACTCTACGACCAAGCGAGAGATTTGGTCGTTGAAATGCAAACAGCCAGCGTCTCTTTACTCCAAAGACGTTTTCGTGTGGGGTATAACCGAGCGGCACGTCTGGTCGATCAGTTAGAAGCCAATGGAATTGTTGGGCCTTCAGAAGGTAGCAAGCCTCGAAAAGTCTTAGTTGCGGAAGAATTAGAAGTTGCAGAACCTCCATACGAAGAATTTGAATAAGCAATCAGAGGATTCGACAACAAAGAGGTGTGGCTGCGAGGACTATCTGTGAGTTATAAAAAAAGGGCAATCTTTTGGATGAGATTGCTCTTTTTTTGGATACGGATAAACAATGATTTACCTGAATCAATCAGGGGAGTCATTGTTTGACTTAGCGAAAAATCGTTCAACGAAATAATTGATTTCTTTCACAAGGGTCATTGTATTCTGATGAAAATTCCTGTATAGTAAAACAGACTATTTTTTGAAATGAGGAAGAAAATGAAACCTTCAATCTACGGATTAAGAAAAGAAGCATTGGAAGCATGGTGTCTAGGCGAAGGAGAAAAAACATTTCGAGCCAATCAAATTTGGGAGTGGCTTTACCAAAAGCGAGTGACCACCTTTCGTGAAATGACAAACTTATCAAAAGCGTTAATAACCAAATTAGAAGATACTTTTGTGATCAATCCATTGCACCAAGTAATTGTTCAAGAGTCAAAAGATGGCACGGTGAAGTATCTATTCCAATTGCCAGACAAACATATGATTGAAACGGTCTTAATGCGTCAAGATTATGGCATGTCTGTCTGTGTCACTACCCAAGTTGGATGTAACATCGGCTGCACCTTTTGTGCCAGTGGTTTGTTGAAAAAAAGTCGGGATTTAACTGCTGGAGAAATCGTCGCTCAAATTATGATGGTGCAACACTACTTTGATCAGCAAGGTCAGGGCGATCGGGTTTCTCATATTGTTGTCATGGGAATTGGGGAGCCGTTTGATAACTATGAGAACTTAATGGACTTCTTACATGTTGTCAATGATGCCAAGGGATTGGCGATTGGCGCACGTCACATAACCGTTTCAACCAGTGGTCTCGCGCATAAAATCAAAGAATTCGCAGAAAATGGCTTACAAGTCAATCTGGCGATCTCCTTACACGCGCCAAATAATGACGTTCGCACATCTATTATGCGAATTAACCGTAATTTCCCACTAGAAAAATTAATGGCTGCCGTTGATTTTTATTTGGAGAAAACCAATCGTCGAATTACCTTCGAATACATCATGTTAAGTGGGGTCAACGATCGACCTGAACATGCACAACAATTGGCCGATTTATTAAAAGGAAAGCATAAGTTAGCTTATGTGAACTTAATTCCTTATAATAAAGTGAACGAACATGATCAATATGCTCGAAGTAGTAAAACCGATGTGCTGGCATTTTATGATATCTTGAAGAAAAACGGCGTCAATTGTGTGATTCGTAAGGAATTTGGCACGGACATTGATGCGGCCTGTGGACAACTACGTAGTAAACAAATCAAAAAAGAAAACGTTCAATAAGCAAGAAAATCGAATCAATCAATTCAAAATCCTTCAAATCTTTGAGGGATTTTTTTTATTTGCTTGCATTTTAATTGTTATTTTTTTATGATGGGGGATAAGTTGTAAGAAAAGTCTGTTTTTTCAGACAATTGATAGAAAGAGGAGGAGTCGAATGAAGGTTTTAAAAGGTTATCGGTTTCGAATGTACCCGAATGAAGAGCAACGGCGCTTTTTTATTGAAACATTTGGTTGTGTTCGCTTTACTTATAACCATTTGTTGGTAGAAAAGAAAGAAAAAAAAGGATCCTATCAAACGCCGGCACAATTAAAAAAGGACTATCCTTTTTTGAAAAAAACCGATAGTTTGGCATTGTCGAATGCGCAACGAAATCTCGAGCGAGGTTTTCGAAATTATTTCAACGGTCGGGCTGGTTACCCTAAGTTAAAAAGTAAGAAACGTATCTGGCAATCCTACACAACGAATAATCAAAAAAACACCATTTATGTAATCGATGGTCAGGTGAAGTTACCTAAAATAAAAGAATTCGTCGTAATTGATCAACATCGTCCCGTTCGTGGCGAAATTCGCTCAGCGACAGTTTCTGCAAAAAATAATGAAATCTTCTATCTTTCCCTTTTATGTTTAGAAGAAGTCCCACCGTTAAAGAAAACTGGCGAGAAAGTACAACTGACTTTTGACGAAACGCAACTTGTTTCGAGTGTCCCTTCCTTTACGTTCCCTGATTTTTGTCAGAAACATTTAAATCAAAAGATTAAAAAGGAAGAAAAGAAATTAGCCTTGCGTAAGCAAGTTGCAAAAAAACGGCAAGTTCATCTCAGTGAGGCTAAGAATTATCAAAAACAAAAGAAAAAAGTGGCGCAGTTGGAACAACGAAAAGCCAATCAAAAGCGTGATTATTTGGATCAACTTTCCTATTTATTCGTTCAAAAATTTGATGAAATCGACGTAGTGAAAGGGATGAATCAAGCAGAAGTGCCCCAAGCGACTTTTCAAGGAGCAGACTGGCAACAATTTTTAAATAAGTTGCAATACAAGACGACTTGGTATCAAAAAAAGTTGAAAAGCACCTAAAAAAACGTTCAGACCCAAAAAAGTCTGAACGTTTTTTGATTGGCAAAAAGAAAAGCATCCTGGAGTAGTTTTAAGAAAACTCACCAAACAAAATTTCTTCTTTGAGGCGATAGACTTTTGATGGACGACCAATTCCCATTGAGCGAACACCAACTTCTTCTAAAAAGCGTAAAAGGGATTTCTTAAAGTTTGAATGGTCAATCTCTCGATAGTTCACACCTAAAAATTTGGCAAAAACTTTTCTCGCTTCCGTAATCGTGAAGTTTTCACCAAGGACTTGTAAGACTTGGGGTTGGTTTTCCATTTTATTTGTAATACGATTGAAGGCTTTTAAGAGAATCTCGCTATGGTCAAAGGCTAATCGATCGGAACTCAATGCTTCACCCGTTGTTAAATCTAATAAAATTTCTGTTTCCTGATCTTTTAAGGCTAAAACATTGCCCTCTCTTTCAAGAGCAAACCATCGAACTTGCTTGGCGTCGTCGCCGGCAGTTAAGGGTTCTTCTCCAATAAATGCTAAGTAACTCACCGTAACGACCCAACCACGAGGATCACGATTGGGCGTACTAAAAGTATGGAGTTGTTCGATGTTTTGTTCTGAAATGACAACGCTTGTTTCTTCTTTGGTTTCGCGTAAAACAGATTCACCGGTCGATTCTTTTGGATTAACGAATCCTCCCGGCAAGGCCCATGAATTGCGGAAAGGATTGGTCTTTCTTTGAATGAGGGCGACTTTCAAACGATCTTCTTCTTTGTTGTAACACATGAGAACCATATCAACTGTGACGGAGGGCTTTTCAAATTGCGGCTGCTCCTGTTTTTTATACCAAGCAAGGAACGCTGCTTCACTCGCTTCTTGTTCGTAATATTGTTTTTCTTGTTCTTTTGAAGTAAACGTCATCTCGAGACTCCTTTATTAGATAAATGCTTCTTATATTTTAGCATGCTTCCCGTACAAGCAAAAGCCTCGAAGCCACTTCTTTGTTTTTTTATCAAAGAAACTGATGGAAATATAAAACGGAAATAAAAAAATATGGTATACTGTCGAAGAATGACTTTTGAAAAGAGCAAGGAGGAAAAGATAAATATGGCTGAAAAAGAAACATTTTACATTACGACGCCTATCTATTATCCAAGTGGAAAATTACATATCGGAAACTCTTATACAACGATTGCCTGTGATGCAATTGCGCGTTATAAGCGTTTAATGGGTTTTGATGTCTTTTATTTGACAGGTGTGGATGAGCACGGACAAAAGATTGAACAAAAAGCAGATGAATTGGGTGTGGAGCCACAAGCATACGTTGATCATATGGTGGCAGACATTCAAAAATTGTGGCGAACACTTGATATTAGCTATGACAAATTTATTCGAACAACCGATCAAGATCATAAAGAAGCGGTCCAAAAAATCTTCCAACAATTACTTGACCAAGGAGATATTTACTTAGGGGAGTATGAAGGTTGGTATTCCGTTTCAGATGAAGAATATTTTACAGAAACACAATTAGCAGAAGTTTATCACGATGCCGACGGAAAAGTTACTGGTGGAAAAGCGCCAAGTGGGCATGAAGTTGTTTTAGTTAAGGAAGAATCATATTTCTTTAAAATGAGTAAATATGCGGATCGCTTATTAGCCTACTATGAGAGCCATCCAGAATTTATTCAACCAGAATCACGCAAAAATGAAATGATTAATAACTTTATCAAACCAGGATTAGAAGACTTAGCAGTTTCACGGACGACCTTCTCATGGGGCGTACCGATTCCATCAGATCCCAAACACGTGGTTTATGTCTGGATTGATGCCTTGTCTAACTATATTTCAGCGTTAGGCTACGGAACCGATCATGACGAGCTCTTCCAAAAATATTGGCCAGCAGATGTGCACATGGTTGGAAAAGAAATTGTGCGTTTCCATACGATTTATTGGCCAATTATGTTAATGGCCTTAGACATTCCTTTACCAAAGAAAATCTTTGGTCATGGTTGGTTAATGATGAAAGATGGGAAAATGTCAAAATCAAAAGGGAACGTTGTGTATCCAGAAATGCTTGTTGAACGCTACGGGCTAGATGCTTTACGTTATTACTTATTGCGTGCAGTTCCTTTTGGGAGCGATGGCGTCTTTACACCTGAAGATTTCGTTTCTCGTGTGAACTTCGATTTAGCAAATGACCTAGGAAACTTATTAAACCGTACCATTGCGATGATCAACAAATATTGTGATGGTGTGGTACCCGCCTACGCATCTAAAGTGACAGAATTTGATAGCGAATTATCCACGACTGCAGCGAACGTGATTGGACGTTACCATCAGGCAATGGATCGAATGGAGTTTAGCACCGCTTTATCAGAAATTTGGACCTTAGTCTCTCGTGCGAATAAATATATTGATGAGACGGCTCCTTGGGTCTTAGCAAAAGACGAAAGCAAAAAGGCAGAACTCGATAGCGTGATGGTTCATTTAGCAGAAACTTTGCGTATCTCAGCTATTTTATTACAACCAATTATGACTCAAGCACCCGTTCAAATCTTTACACAATTAGGCTTGAATCCTGAGAACATGAACTTAAAAGGCTTGCACTTTGGAGAATTCCCAGAAGGAACGAAAGTGATTGCCAAAGGAACGCCAGTCTTCCCACGTCTAGAATTAGAAACGGAAGTCACCTATATTAAAGAGAAAATGGCAGCAGGCAGCCCAAATGCAACGGAGACCATTAAATGGGACCCAGAAGAAACAGAAATGGTTTCCGTGAAAGAAAAAGAAATCAAGTATGAAGACTTTGATAAAATCGAATTAAAAGTAGCAGAAGTCATCGACTGTCAAAAAGTCAAAGGTGCCGATAAGTTACTGCAATTCCGTCTAGCAGCTGGCGATAACCAAGACCGTCAAATTTTATCAGGAGTGGCCGAATTTTATCCTGATCCAAGTCAATTGATTGGCAAGAAAGTCGTCATTGTAGCAAACTTGAAACCACGGAAAATGCGAGGCTTAATCAGTCAAGGAATGATTTTATCCGCTGAAAATGCAGCCGGTGAGCTAAAAATCGTGGATGCACCAAGTGGCATGCCTAACGGTTCGATTATTGCGTAACCATGATCATGACGATTTCATGGAAGTTACAACCTCAAAAAGAGCGATGAGCAACATCATCGCTCTTTTTTCATATCAAAACCAAGCTGTTCCCTTTCGCGAAAGAAGCACCTGTAAAAATAGAAGAATTAAGAAAAAGCATTGTTTGAGGGAATCAATCTAAAAAGATTGTCAAAAGGGTTGGCTATCTTGTATAATAGAATTTGTAATTATTTTTTGTTCATAGGGGAGTAACTGGCAGCATACAAAAAGCTGTGGCAACATCACCAGCCGAAATGAAAGTTTCTGGTGTTGCCTTAATTAGTGAGACTTATGTATGTGTTGCACATACACAAGTCTATTTTTTTTTGGAAAGATGGATTTGTGACAAACCAAAGGAGGAAAATCATGTCAACAGAAGAAACAAAGAAGCAACAAACCGGCCAAGCTTTCTACACGAAAACCGAAGAGGAAGTCTTGCAACAGTTTGACACAAGCCTTGAAGGGTTAACAGACGCGGAGGCCAAAAAACGTTTGGCTGAGTATGGAGCCAATGAGTTAGACGAAGGTAAACGAACCACCATGTTCCAAAAAATCTTAGCGCAATTTAAAGATTTAATGATTATCGTTCTACTTGCAGCTGCAGCCGTTTCTGCTATGGTACCAAACGCAGAAGGCCATCGTGAGTGGGTCGATGCGGTAATTATTTTAGCCGTAGTCGTGATCAACGCGATTATGGGTGTCATTCAAGAAAATAAGGCCGAACAAGCCATTGAAGCCTTGAAAGAAATGTCCACGCCAGATGCACACGTCTTACGTGGCGGGCACAACGTAACGATTAACAGCCATGAACTCGTTCCAGGAGACGTGGTTTTATTAGAAGCAGGAGATGTGGTTCCTGCAGATATGCGTTTAATCGAAATTAGTAACTTGAAGATTGAAGAAGCCGCTTTAACCGGAGAATCTGTACCGACAGATAAAGAGCGGGTCGTCTTGGAAGATACAGAAGTTGGTATCGGCGACCGTGTGAATATGGCTTTTGCCAATAGTAACGTCACATATGGTCGTGGGAAAGGGATCGTTGTTTATACGGGAATGAATACAGAAGTTGGGAAAATTGCCAACATGCTCGCAAACGCCGACGAAACCGAAACCCCATTAAAACGAAACTTAAACCAATTAGGTAAATTCTTAACCTATGCAATTTTAGCGATTGCCGTCATTATGTTCTTCGTTGGAACCTTAATTAACGGTCAAGGGTGGGTGGAGATGTTATTAACCTCCATTTCATTAGCCGTTGCAGCAATTCCAGAAGGATTACCAGCGATTGTGACGATTATCTTAGCCTTAGGTACCCAAGTGATGGCGAAACGAAATGCAATGATTCGTAAATTGCCAGCCGTAGAAACATTAGGTGCAACAGATATTATTGCATCTGATAAAACAGGTACCCTAACCTTAAACCAAATGACCGTTGAAAAATTGTATGTAGACCGCCAAGAATACGATGCAAGAGGCGATGTACCAAAAGATACTTTAGCTGTGAAAATTATGAACTATGCCAACGATTCTCGTTTTGATAAAGAAGGAAAAGTCGTCGGTGATCCAACCGAAACCGCGCTCATCCAATTTGGTTTGGATTTAGGTTTCGATGTTCGTGAAGAAGTGGCGAAAGAACCACGTGTCGCTGATCTTCCCTTTGATTCGGAACGTAAATTAATGAGTACCATTCATGAACTCGCAGACGGTCGTTTCTTAGTTGCTGTCAAAGGTGCACCGGATGTCTTATTAAACCGTGTCTCTCACCTATTCGTTAATGGCGAAACAGTTGAAATGACGGAAGCGGAGAAAGAACAAATTTTAGCAGCCAACAAAGGCATGGCCAAACAAGCTTTGCGTGTTTTAGGAACAGCGTATAAATATGTCGATGCAGTACCAACAGAACTTGTTTCAGAAGAAATTGAAAATGATTTAATCTTTGCTGGTTTAATCGGAATGATTGACCCAGAACGACCAGAAGCAGCTGGCGCAGTAAAAGTAGCCAAAGAAGCGGGCATTCGTCCAATTATGATTACAGGAGATCATCGCGATACAGCAGAGGCAATCGCCGGTCGTCTAGGAATTATCAAACCCGGTGATGACAAGGCCGTGTTAACAGGCGCAGAATTAAACTTAATGTCTGAAGAAGAATTCGCCAAAAGAATTACAGAATATTCCGTTTATGCTCGTGTGTCACCAGAACATAAAGTTCGAATTGTAAAAGCCTGGCAAGAAGCAGGAAAAGTCGTTGCGATGACGGGGGATGGTGTCAACGATGCGCCTTCACTCAAACAAGCGGATATTGGAATTGGTATGGGAATTACCGGGACAGAAGTTTCGAAAGGTGCTTCTGATATGGTTCTTGCGGATGATAACTTTGCAACCATTGTCGTGGCTGTTGAAGAAGGACGTAAAGTCTTCTCGAACATTCAAAAAGCGATTCAATACTTAATGGCAGCCAATCTAGGTGAAGTACTTGTACTATTCATTGCGACGCTACTTGGATGGGATACCTTGTTACCGATTCACTTACTCTGGATTAACTTAGTCACCGATACATTCCCAGCGATTGCTTTAGGAATGGAGCCGGGAGAAGGAAACTTAATGTCACGCAAACCTCGTGGAAAGAGCTCGAACTTCTTTTCTGGTGGTGTGATGAGTAGTATTATTTATCAAGGAATTTTAGAAGGGGCAACCGTCCTCTTTGTTTATTGGTCAGCTATTAAGTGGCCGGCACATACGGCCTTAAATATGGTTGGTTTAAGTGCGACAGAACTTTATGACTTACAGCATGCAGATGCGTTAACAATGGCTTTTGCGACATTAGGTCTGATGCAACTATTCCATGCCTTTAACGTGAAATCCGTTCACCAATCCTTATTCACGGTTGGCTTCTTTAAAAACAAAGCCTTTAACTGGGCGATTTTATTATCCTTTGTCCTAATGATGGGGATCATTTTAGTCCCAGGATTAAATGACATCTTTAAAGTCACACACTTAGACACTTATCAATGGGGAATTGTCACGGCAGCGTCCTTTGCCATCATTCCAGCTGTTGAAATTGTTAAGTTTGTTCAACGTCGCATGGGTAAGATTTAATAATAGAAAAGAAAAAATGACTGGCCTCTCGCTTCAGTCATTTTTTTCTTTTCTATTTGCTTCAAACAGGGTAAGATAGAGCTAAGTATTAGGAAAGTAGGGAATCTTGTGAGACCAAATTTAGGTTTTTATGTTCAGAATATTAATCAAATTGTGAAAGATACAGAAGAAATTGGTGAAACTTTGCATCCGAAGTATGAGGAAATTCGCCAGGCCATTGATTCAGACAAAGTATCCGAATTATCCGCAGAAACACTAACGAAAACCATTGAAAACTTTGAAAAAGGCACCGAAAAATACAAAGCGATGTTAAAACAAATTAAGGCCTTGCGCCCGCCCGCACAAGTCTTAGGCATTCATAAAAAATTTGAGAATTCTTATTTAAGTTACGTGGCAGGTTGCGAGGAAATGATTGCCAGCCTAGCGAACGGGACAGTAGATGTCGCTGCTTTTAATGCGGCAGAGGAAAAACAAGACCTAGCAACAGACGGTATTTCTTTCTCAATTCAAAGAATGACTAGTACATTATTAAAAAGATAAAGTGAAAAGCAGAACAAAACAAGAAATATCTAATAAAACTATTATCTGTTTTTTATGTATGAAAGTGTAAAAGAGTATATACTATAGTCATAACCAACAAATAACCTTTTTATTTTTCATTTTACTCCTTAATCGAGTAAAACTCCTTTTTTTCACCCGACCTAACCAATCGGGTGATTTTTTTTGTTCCTTGTGTTAAAATAAAACAAATAGATGTGAAGTGAGGGATCCTAGATTGAAAAACTAACCCATTGATTGAAGCTGCATTCAGACGACTTTTTTGGTAAGACCAAGGGAGGCGTGTGCAGATTTTCAGGATGGGTATGTTTTTAATCGGGGGCTTTTTAGGCTTTTTTGATGACGAAACGACCTTTTCCTGAAAATAGGAAGAGGTTTTTTTCTTCTTTTTTTAGAAGGGAAAGGAGTTTCTATGTCCACGATACAGTTAAAAAATGTAACTTACGGATTTGACCTACAAGGCCAGTTCTTATTTGAAAATGCGAATGTAACAATTCAAACAACTTGGAAGTTGGGGTTAATCGGACGAAATGGGCGAGGAAAAACCACGCTCTTAAACTTGATCCGAGGAGAACTGGCTTATTCTGGGAAAATCGAACACCAAACATCTTTCCTTTACTTTCCTCAAAAAATAATCGATCCGACCCGATTGACTTATCAAGTCTTAGAAGGTTTCGAGGAAGTGGAATATTGGAAGCTGGAGCGAGAATTGAATTTACTCGCTGTTGATCCAGAAGTTTTATGGTTACCCTACCAACAGCTTTCTGGTGGGGAGCAAACAAAAGTCTTACTGGCCATCTTATTTGCCCAAGATTCGGGTTTTCCACTTATTGATGAGCCAACCAATCATTTGGATTTGGCTTCTCGGGAATTCGTCGCTCGTTACTTAAAAGAGAAAAAACAAGGCTTTATCCTAGTGAGTCACGACCGGCAATTTGTTGACGCGGTCGTTGATCATCTTTTATCGATTGAAAGAAGCCAACTTGTCTTGCATCAAGGCAACTATTCTCAATATGAAAAAGAAAAACAGCAACGCGATGCCTTTGAACTGGCTAGTAATACAAAGTTAAAAAAAGAAATTCAGCGATTGCATCAAACCGCAGCTGAAAAAGCTCGTTGGTCGGCTTCTCGGGAAAAGGATAAGTATGGCGATCCAAGGAAAAAAGGAAGTGGTTCGATTGGTGATACTGGATTTATCGGCGCAAAAGCAGCAGCGACAATGAAACGCAGTAAAGCGATTGTGCATCGCATGGAGGAACAGGTGCAAGAAAAAGAAAAGTTGCTAAAAAATCTTGAAAAAGTTGACCCACTCACGCTACAAGTGAAACCCACACATCGCAAGCAGTGGCTGAAAGTTGACAAGTTACAGCTATTTTATGCAGACAAAGCCTTGTTTCAACCAATTTCTTTTGAATTAAATCAAGGCGATTGTTTGGCGATTATCGGCAAAAATGGTTCAGGAAAAACGTCCCTGCTGGATTTTCTTCTTGGGAAATTTAAAGGGGAAGTGAAAGGAGAGGTGACCCTTTCTCCTGATTGGACCTTAAGCTTGGTCCAACAGAGTTTTTCGGACAACCAAGGCACCTTAAAAGCCTTTGCGGAAGAAAGGAAAATTAGTGAACAAGCATTGTTAAATCATTTGCGAAAATTAGGAGTCGAACGCTCCGTCTTTTTAAATAAAATTGAAGACATGAGTCAAGGGCAACAAAAGCGTGTTGAAATTGCCAAGGCGATGGTCACTCCCGCCGATGTATTTATTTGGGACGAGCCTTTAAATTACTTAGATGTCTTTAACCATCAGCAATTGGAAGAAGCAATTGTAAAAAGCCGCCCCACCATGATTGTTGTCGATCATGACCGATACTTTTTAGATAAGATTGCCACAAAGAGAATCGAATTGAAGAAATAAGACGCGGAGGCTGTGACGGATGTCACGGCCTCTTGGTAATTTACGGGGGTTCGGCGGATAAACGGGCAACAAAGGGCTGCACTTTCGGAAATCTCATGAAATCCAAGTCATTTAAAAAGTCAATTGCTCGCATTTTCCTCCAGTATCTCAGAGCAAAACAACTTTTGTTCCATCCTCTTCTTATGATTTTTATCGAGATAGCGCTTTATAGGCGAACGATTGATTAATGTTAGATGAGAAATGTTACGTTGTTTCGATGTTTTTTCTGAAAAGTTTGTATAATAAATGCATAAAGGAGAGGATTTAATATGGGCGTTCAATATTTTAAAGGTTCATTTTTTCATACACCGACGCACGGCCAGTTAGAATTTTTGAATGATGCCTTATTCATTGTTGATGAAGCAGGAATGATTCAAGAAATTCTGCAACCGACCGCCAGTCTTTATCAAGAAAAATTAAAAGCGGCAAGACAAACGACCAATTTTGTTGAATTAAAAGAGGGCCAGTATTTCTTACCAGGCTTTATTGACTTACATGTTCACGCACCTCAATGGCCACAAGCAGGCGTTGCCTTAGGTGCGCCTTTACATACGTGGTTAGATGAATGTACGTTTCCTCTAGAAGCAAAATATGCAGATGTCGAATTTGCGAATGAAGTATACAACGACTTAGTCTCGCATTTACTTTCTTTAGGAACAACGACTGTTTTATATTTTGCAACCGTTCATTATGATGCGAGCTTGGCCTTGGCTAAAATTTGTGCCAAACAAGGTCAGCGCGGCTTAGTTGGGAAGGTCGTGATGGATTTAGAAGAGATGAATCCAAGCTTTTACCGCGATGCTTCGACAGAAAGTGCCATTCAAGAAACAGAAGCATTTATTCTTGCAGTCAAAGCATTAGGAAAAGACGTGAAGCAAGGGGTTTATCCAGTCGTTACCCCACGTTTTGTTCCAAGTTGTAGCGATGAAGCTTTAGCCGGACTCGGTCAATTAGTCGACAAGCATCAAGTGCATGTGCAATCTCATTGTAGCGAGAGTCAATGGGCCCATGATTTTGTTTTGGAACGCTTTGGTAAGCGAGATACAGAAGTCCTACGGGATTATGGCTTATTATCCGACAAATCAGTCATGGCGCATTGCAACTTCTTGAATGAATCGGATGGAGAGATTTATATTGAAACAGGAACTGCGGTTGCGCATTGTCCGATTTCCAATAGTTATTTTGCCAACAGTGTGTTCCCAGTCAAAAAACGAAAAGAACAAGGCGTAGAAATGGGTTTAGGCACCGATATTTCTGGTGGTTTCTCACCTAGCCTATATGACAATCTCAAACAAGCAGTGATTTCTTCACGCATGTTGGAAGATGGGGTAGATACCAATCGACCGATGAATGAAAGAGGCGTATCAGACGCTAGAATATCAGTTATCGATGCCTTTTCATTAGCCACTCAAGGAGGAGGCCAAGCACTCAGCTTACCTATTGGCGTGCTCAAACCTGAGTATGCTTTTGACGTTCAAGTTCTTGATTTGAATGTTCCCCATCATCAAATCAATGGTTTTGGCGTTTTTGAACAACCCGAAGAGATTTTACAAAAGATCCTCTACTTGGCAACAGGAGAAAACATTCGTCAAGTTTGGGTGCAAGGAAATCTTGTTCATACAAAAGAAGAGGAGAGCAAAAAGAATGGAAGCAAATAAGCAAGGAACAAACTCACATTTAACAATCGGAGTCAATGATAAGGTCCCAACCGGCCAAGCAATTTTACTTGGGTTACAGCATGTTTTAGCAATGGATGTGTATGTCGTACCTTTTATCATTGCCGCAGCAGTTTCAATGCCACCAGGTGACGCATCGAGCTTCATTCAATCGACTTTTTTAGGGGCCGGGATTGCGTCCCTCATTCAAGTCTTGTTTTTCTTAAAGTTACCTGTCTGTCAAGGACCTTCTTTTGTTCCAGTTGGAGCGATTATCGGAATCTATCTTGGTGGAAATGGGATGAATACGGTATTAGGCGCCAGCCTCGTCGGAGCGATTGCAATTACGATATTGGGTTATACCGGTATTTATAAACACATTGTTCGTCGTTTTATTCCAACGATTGTAAGTGGGACCATTATTATGATTGTTGGGTTAACCTTACTACCTTCTGCTTTTAATGGGAATATTTTCATTGAAAGTGATGCTTTAAGTATGGGACAAAACGTCTTATTAGCGGGTATCACAGCAGCCATTTTAATTTTGTTCTCCATGTTGGGTGTTTATTTTCCTCAATTAGGAAAGATTTTTCGGATTAGCTCTGTCATTATTGCTTTAATTCTAGGTTCTGTGATTGCTTCATTTATGGGCGGTCTCGACTTAACGTCTGTCTCAGAAGCTTCATTCTTCCGCTTGCCGAATGTTGCCTTTCTTCATTACGGTTTTGATTTTGACCTGTCTGCGATTGTGACGATGCTAGTCATTTACATGGTTTTATTGGCGGAAACAACCGGAACTTGGTATGCAGTCAGTTCGGTGACCGAAACAGCAGTGACGGATGAACAAATTAACCAAGGTGTCATCGGCGAAGGAATCGGCTGTCTGATTGCTTCACTCGTGGGAGCGACACCCGTCACCGGTTATTCAACAAATGCGGGAATTATTTCAATCACCGGCGTTGCGAGTAAAGTCGTTTTTGTGGCAGCTTCCGTATGGTTCATCCTGTTGTCTTTTTTAGGAAAGCTATCCGCACTTATTAATGCCGTTCCAGCAGCAGTTATCGGTGGTGTTTTTATCGTGGTTTGTGTCATTATCATGTTAAGTGGTTTTCGTGTCATCAAAAATGAAGAGTTCTCTGAAAGAGAATTATACATCATCGGTGTTCCTTTGATTGTTGCCCTAGGCCTAATCTTTATGCCTGCCGAGTTAAAAGGAAGTGCGCCACAATTTATCCAGTATTTACTTGATTCGCCGATTGCAGTGAGCGCCTTGACCGCTGTGGCCATGAATAAATTGATTCCTGTACCAAAAAGAGCGTAAAAAACGAGACGAGAGGCGGACCTCTCGTCTCGTTTTAATTTTCGACGTTTCGAACATATTCATCAAAGTAGCGAAGTAAATCACTTTTAAACTGTTGATAGTCTTCTTCGGAGAACATTTTTTCTTCAACCTTCACTTGGAAGAAAGGAAGTTCTAATTCTTCTCGTAAACGGTCTAAGACTTCAGTTGGTGTCACGTGTTTTCCCTCATTTCTAAAATAAGTTAAAGGACGTATTTACTTTTTCATAGGCTTCACGCATGGCTCTCAATTGGACGCGCAAGGCTTCAAAATCACGGTCATCATGGAATAAAACTTGTTTTAAGCTGAAATAAAAGTCATCGAAAGCATTGACGTAATCTTCGACAGCAGGGGTTTGCAATTCTTTAAAAGTGTCACAACGAACATAGGCCTTTTCAGCAATCGCATAAGTTTCGGCAGCGGTTAAAATGGCTAAGGATTCATTGTAACGACGGCTCGTCACAAGTTCGTAGATAGACTGGCACTTATTATACATATTTGAAAAATCTTTTGATAACAATTCGATCGGTGTTTTAGAAAACATTCGAATCCCTCCTTCATTTTTTTCGCTTGGTTTTTAAAACAAAATACAAACACATTCAGGTGCGTAGCGATCCTTTTGTAGCATCGTTAACGTACCCTTGTCAAAATCACGCTCATATAGGGTAAGGTTGTCTGTGTTTTGATTGGCGCAAACAACAAATTGCTCCGTCGGGTCAAGATCAAAGTCTCTTGGGTGGTCTCCTTCGGTTGAAATCAGTTGAATCAAATCAATATGAGTGCCTTCTTCAAACACTTCAAAGACTGCTAAGGAATTGTGTCCGCGATTGGAAGCGTAAAGGAAACGCCCATCTGTAGAGATACGAATTGCTGCACCGCCACTGAATTCCGTAAAGTCTGCGGGAATCGTTGAAATCGTTTGAAGAGAATGAAAAGCGCCAATTTCGGCATTGTAAGCAAGAACCGTGATCGTATTAGCCAATTCTCCAAAAACATAAGCATATTTTCCATTTGGATGAAAGACTAAATGACGAGGGCCGGTTCCAGGAAGTGCTTCAAACAAAGCCACACGTGTCAGTTTTCCCTCATCGGATACGTCATAGGTATATACACCATCGGTACCAAGGTCACAAACGACCAAGCGACCATCGGGGGTTAAACCAGTATAATGCACATGCGGACGGTCTTGATTGGCATGTGGTCCGGTTTCTTCTTGATGAAAAACAGTATCTGCTGCTGCAAGTGAACCATCTGCCTGAATCTTATAAACGGTTACTTGTCCTTTGTGATAATTTGCGCCGTAGACGAGTTGACGTGCTTCATCGACTGCCAGGTGACACAAAGGTGCGCCTTCTTCCGTAACGGCATTTAGGAAACGCCAATCTTTGTCATAAGCGGCAGCACCGCCACGTCCGTCGATTGAAGTGACTGTATAAATGGCTTGTTTTTGACTTTCTGCTAAATAAGTAGGGCTTTCTTCTTTTTGGACGAGGGTAAGACCAGAAAGTGTTTTTGCTTGGGTGTCGAGTTCCAGTGAGTATATCCCTTCGCTTTCACGACGTGTATAGGTTCCTAACAACATTTTATGCTTCATAAAACTCCTCCTAAAGTAATGAACTAATTCTTTCTTTATTTTACCATACTCCGCAACGTAAGAAAAAAGAATGTGCTATAATTATATTATTCATAGCATAAAGGAGGAATCTTTTTTGAAACAAGTAGCAAAAGTGACTCATATTGGCGCGCAAGCAATCGATCATCAAGAACCGCTTTTACTTTTTTTCGGTGAGGGAGTGACGGATGGGCTGCGTGAACATTCAATTATCCAAAAAATAGAACAACCTGAAGCAATCGATGTCAGAGTCGGTGGGCAAATAATTTTTGGAGAAGAAGTCTATCAAATCACCTACGTTGGGAAATTCGTCAATCAAAATTTACAAACAATTGAACACGTTTCATTTGTCTTTTCAGAAGAACCACAAGAAAAAATGGAGGGGACGATTTATCTCACTCCAGCGAAAGTTCCAACGATTACACTAGGGATGGAAATTATCTATCAAAGTTAGGAGCGGGTTTCGATGAATCAACAAGAAAAAGCACCTCTTTCATGGTTTTGGCGTTGGTTTTTAAACAATAAAGTCGTCACGGGACTATTGATCTTTTTATTAATCTTATGTAATCTGTTCGTCTTTACGAAAGTGGCGTATTTGTTTACGCCTGTTTTAGAATTTTTAGCGATTGTTGGCTTGCCGATTATCATGGCAGCCATTTTGTATTACTTAATGAATCCGGTCGTTGATTACTTAGAAAAAAAGGGGATTAAGCGAGTTTATGCCATTTTAGGGCTCTTTATTTTTGTTTTAGGTTTAATCATTTGGGGCGTAGTGGTGATTATTCCAAAAATTCAAGAACAAACAGTCAGTTTTATTAATAATTTTCCAAGTTATGTCAAAGTAGTCGAAGATTCGGCGGACAATTTTTTATCCAGTCCGATTTTTTCGCAAGTGCAAGAACAACTGGAAGAATCATGGGATAAAATCTTCTCATGGGCAACCAACATTTTACAAAATATTTCCAAAGTCACCATCCAAAATATTGGTAGTTTCTTTGGAGCGGTTGCTTCTGTCGTGATTGCGATTATCACCATGCCCTTTATTTTATTTTATCTTTTACGGGATGGGAAAAGCTTGGCGCCGTATGCCGTTCAGGCGCTACCAACAAAATGGCGTCAACCAACTCTAAAAGTACTAAAAGAAATGAATCAACAAGTGTCTTCTTATATTCGAGGCCAGTTGACCGTTGCCTTTTTAGTGGCCGTGATGTTTATCATCGGTTTTGGAGTGATTGGTTTAGATTATGCGGTTACCTTAGGAATTGCAGCAGGCTTCTTAAATCTAATCCCTTACCTAGGGTCCTTTTTAGCAATGATTCCTGCTATTTTTCTAGGCATCGTTGGGGGACCGGTACTGTTAGTCAAAGTCCTGATCGTTTTTGTGATTGAGCAAACGCTCGAAGGCCGTTTTGTCTCACCGTTGATTCTTGGAAGTCAACTATCGATTCATCCGATTACGATTTTATTTGTTTTACTCACTTCAGGAAAACTGTTTGGCTTGGCAGGAGTGATTCTAGGAATCCCTGTCTATGCCGCAGCCAAAGTCCTGATTCAAGCAATTTTTGAATGGTATACAAGTATCTCAAGCTTGTATGAAAAACCAGTGCCAGCAGAAACAGAACCAACAAAGTCAGAAGCAAACGAAGAATAAGCGAAAAAAGGGCGTTGCGACAAGTTGTCGCAACGCCCTTTCAATAGAAGGCGATTGTATTAAAAAGTTAAGCTGACTTCTTCTGCTTCTTTAATAGCTGCCGCAATGATTTCTTCTGTTTTTTCTGGTTGGTGGTCGGCTCCTTCAACCAAAACTTGTTGGACATCGTTGACACCAATAAAGTTGAAAATGCCTTTGATGTATTGAGAAGAAAATTCTTGTCCTTTGTACACGCCGCCGTTGGCTTGAATGTGTAATAATTTTTTCCCTTCAGTCATTGGTACGGGACCTTCTTCTGTATAGCGGAAAGTTTTCCCTGCTACGTTAATCGTGTCAATCCAAGCTTTTAAACGGGTCGGAATATTTAAGTTCCATAAACCATTGCCGATAACGATTTTATCTGCTGCTAAGAATTGTTCGGTCGATTCATTGAAGCGAGCGATTTTCTTTTGTTGGCTAGCGGTTAAAGCAGAAAAATCTTTGCCTGCTCGTAAGTCGTTCCAACCAGTTAAGATATCCAAATCGATTTCAGGGAAATCTTCGTTGTATAAATCGAGTAAGATGATTTCATCTTCGGGATTACTTTTTTTATAGCTTTCTAAAAAAGCATAGAATACTTTCATTGATTTTGAATCTTCTCCCATCAGGGGGTGTGCTTTTACTGCGAGTAAAGTTGACATCTGAAAAAACTCCTTCGAATTCGTAATATTTTATTCAAAAAGTAGTATATAAAAAGAAAAAAAGAATTTCAACCTATTTGCTCATTGGTTGAAATTCTTTTTTTTAGGCTGCAGAACTTTGGCGATAGGCCTTCATTCCACCAATGATCGCAACGGCATCATACCCTTGATTGACTAAAAAATCAGTGATGATCTGAGCGCGACGACCCGCATGGCTAAGAATATAATAGGTGGTGTTTTTGTCTAATTCATTTAAACGGTTAGGTAAACTAGTAATTGGCATGGAGATGGCATTAGCTAGGTGTTCTTCGTTGAAGGCACCTTTGTCACGAATATCTAAAATCGTCATCTCTTGAGTGGCAAGCAGCAATTGAAAATCTTGTGTATTGATTGTATGCATTCTCTAAATTCCTCATTTCTCTCTTGCTGAAATTTATATTAAAGAGAATTGTCGATGAATGCAAGTCATTCGTCTGGTAAAAGAAACATAATGAGTTTTTTCTTATTTTACTTTCATCAACGAAAATGAAAGCAAATCAGCAAAAAAAATGAAAGAAGAAACTTGCTTTTTATGGAAGAATACAGTAAAGTATACCTGTGCGTAAAAGCACCACCTGTTACTTGGTTTAACGAATCACCAACGTTGTACTCAGTCATAGGGGAAATATAAGAAAGAGGTGGAAACACATGGCAATTTCAAAAGAACGTAAAAACGAAATCATTGCAAAATTCGCTCGTCATGAAGGAGATACTGGTTCACCAGAAGTACAAATCGCTGTTTTAACAGAAGATATCAACACGTTAAACCAACACATTCGTGAACACAAAAAAGATCACCATTCATACCGTGGATTAATGAAAAAAATCGGACACCGTCGTAACTTACTTGCTTACTTACGTAACAAAGACTTAATCCGTTACCGTGACTTAATCCAAGCATTAGGCTTACGTCGTTAATCATTGGAAAAAGAAGTGAGGTTCCTACGAATCTCACTTTTTTACTATGTATTTGGTGAAAAGACAACTTGAAACACAAAAAATAAAGAAAAAGCAGGCAAGTTTGGCATTGGCTTACTACTAACCAAAGAAAAGAAGTGAAGCCGCTTCACTTTTTCTCTTTGTTTAGTAGCAGTCACAACTTGTAGCAAAAAGGAGAAACTTATGACAAAACAAGTATTTTCAACGACTTGGGGCGGACGCCCACTTTCAGTAGAAGTCGGACAATTAGCAAAACAAGCAAATGGTGCGGTTCTCGTACGTTACGGAGACACCGTTGTTTTAACCGCTGCCGTTGCTTCAAAAACAGCCAAAGATACAGATTTTTTCCCTTTAACGATTAACTATGAAGAAAAAATGTACGCCGTTGGTAAAATTCCTGGAGGATTTATCAAACGGGAAGGGCGTCCAAGTTTAGACGCTACCTTAACGGCTCGCTTGATCGATCGCCCGATTCGTCCAATGTTTGCGGAAGGTTTCCGTAACGAGGTTCAAGTCACAAACATCGTGATGAGTGTGGAACAAGATTGTTCACCTGCAATGGCTGCAATGTTAGGTTCTTCTTTAGCGTTAGCGATTTCTGACGTGCCTTTTGATGGACCCATTGCCGGAGTCGACGTTGGTTTTATTGATGGCGAGTACATCTTAAACCCAACCATCGAGCAACAAGAAAATAACCAAATTGAATTGACTGTAGCAGGGACCAAAGATGCGATTAACATGGTAGAATCTGGTGCCAAAGAAGTTTCTGAAGAAGACATGTTAGGTGCTTTATTATTCGGACATGAAGCAATTAAAGAGATGTGTGCCTTCCAAGAAGAAATTATCGCAGCAGTTGGTAAAGAAAAAATGGAAATTACTTTACTGCAAGTCGATGAAGCGTTACGCCAAGAAGTGTACGCAGCCTATTACGAAACAATGAAAACAGCTGTATTAACAGAAGAAAAATTGGCTCGTGAAGAAGAAATCGAAGCGGTAAAAGAAATGGTGAAAGCGGCCTATGCTGAAAAAGCGCTGACCTTAGAAGAGGAAGAAGCAGCACAATTAACGAAAGAAATCAAACAGCTAGCCGAAGATTTAGAAAAAGATGTAGTTCGTGAGTTAATCACGATTGATAAAATTCGCCCGGATGGTCGTAAAGTCGATGAAGTGCGTTCATTAGCTTCGGAAGTTGGCTTATTACCGCGGGTCCATGGTTCAGGATTATTTACTCGTGGGCAAACTCAAGCCTTATCCACTTGTACTTTGGCACCTTTAGGCGAACATCAAATTATTGATGGTTTAGGCATTGAAGAATCAAAACGTTTTATCCATCACTATAATTTCCCACAATTCTCAGTAGGATCAACTGGTCGTTCAGGCGCACCAGGTCGTCGTGAGATTGGTCACGGTGCTTTAGGTGAACGGGCGATGGCGCAAGTGATTCCTTCAGAGGCGGATTTCCCTTATACCATCCGGATTGTATCAGAAGTTTTAGAGTCAAATGGTTCTTCTTCACAAGCAAGTATTTGTGCAGGAATCTTAGCTTTAATGGACGCAGGGGTACCAGTCAAAGCACCCGTTGCAGGAATTGCCATGGGACTTGTTTCAGATGGGGAAAACTATACGATTTTAACAGATATCCAAGGTTTAGAAGACCACTTAGGAGATATGGACTTTAAAGTTGCAGGAACGGAAGCAGGAATCACTGCTTTACAAATGGATATTAAAATCCAAGGAATCACAGAACAAATCTTACGTGAAGCATTGGCACAAGCGAAAAAAGCAAGAATGGAAATTCTAGAAGAATTAGTTTCTACGATTGCAGAGCCTCGTAAAGAGTTAAGCCCATATGCACCGAAGATTGAAATGATTCAAATCGATCCAGATAAAATCAAAGTGGTTATCGGTAAAGGCGGCGAAACCATCAATAGCATTATTGATGAAACAGGCGTTAAGATTGATATCGACCAAGAGGGGAACGTGTCGATTGCTTCTTCTGATGCAGAAATGATTCAAAAAGCCATTCAAATCATTGAAGAATTAGTGAAAGAAGTCAAAGTTGGCGAAGTATACCTAGGGAAAGTGGTTCGCGTGGAGAAATTTGGCGCATTTGTCAACTTAATTAAAGGAAAAGATGGCTTAGTTCATATTTCTCAACTGGCGCATGAACGTGTCAATAACGTAGAAGACGTGGTCAAAGAAGGCGACGAAATCTTAGTGAAAGTTATGGAAATTGACCGTCAAGGCCGTGTGAACCTTTCAAGAAAAGTCATGTTAGACGATCCGAAAAAAGACGAGAAAAAATAAATAGCTACGAAACTCTGACTCCTGGTGGAAACACTTTGCGAGTCAGAGTTTTTTTGATAGGACAAAAATAAAAAAGAAAAATGAAAGTCATGCAACCTTTTAGCAAGAAATTGACTCTAATAAGTGTATCGCAAATTAACCGAAGGGATGGGAGCTAGTTGAAAGAAACAAAAAAGCTAGTGAAGAAAGCAAAAAAGGGGGATGAAGAAGCTTTTATTCAACTGATTAAAAACTATGAAGTCATCTTATATAATATGGCACGACGTTTTTTAAAAGAAGAAAAGGACATTGAAGATGCCTTGCAAGAAACGATTTTAAGTGCTTATCAAAATTTACATCAATTAAAGAAAGATGCCTATTTCTATACTTGGTTGTGTCAAATCATGATGAACCAATGCAAACATTATTTAAAGAAGGAAGAATGGTTCGAAGAAATCGAAGAGAACAGTGTGGTCGAAGAACCTACTTTTACCGAAAAACAAGAATTGAATCAATTTGTGCAACAATTAAGCCAACGCTACCGCATTCCGATTGTACTCTATTTTTATAATGGCTTTAGCATTAAAGAAATTGCCGAAATCTTAGCTGAACCGACAGGAACAGTAAAATCGAAGCTGTCCAGAGGCAAGAAATTATTATTCGACATGTACCAAAAAAATGAAGGGGGAACAAACCATGAAGCGATTTGAAGAAAGGATTAAAGAAGAGATGAAAAAAGAAGAGAGACTTTCACCAGGAGCACGTAAAGGATTTGATCAAGCCTATGCACAGATTCGACAAAAATCTGCTAAGAAAAAGAATTATTGGGTACCAGTTTTACAATTTGCTGCAGTGGGTGTTTTGGTTGCCGGAGTTGTTTGGCATGAGCCCGTTGTTCAGGCAGTGCAATCCTTTTTTGGATTTGGCGAATTCCAAGCAAAAAAAGTACAAGAATCTGATTTCGTTGCCAAAAATCCTTTGAGTGTCACCGATCAAGGAATCAAAATTACGACAGAAGAAGTCTATCGCGATGCAACAGAAATTGGAGTCAAGTTGACGATTGATTTCTTAAAGCCAAAAAATGCACTCAAAGAAGTGGATGATTTAGGATTAGAAGTTCGCTTTAAAAATGAAGGGGAATATATTTCTGAACTGATTCCAGATACGAAAGCGTTGAAAGGTACAGGGAAGCAAGCTAATTATCAGGATGCGAAAGCAATCAATGGGAAAGACAATCAAGTGGAATATATGATTACCTTAACACGAGCAGAAGAAGATTTTCTAGAAACAGGACGTTTAGAAATGGAAATTGAAGGGATTCATCTATTTAGTGAGACGTCTTCAAATGGTTCTTCTCTACAAAAAATCGCAGGAACTTGGAATTTTGATTTAGGAACAGCGCCAACTGCTACTTTTGAGAAAGTTTCTTATACTTGGTCAGAAAGTACAGACATCGAAGTGCTAGCCGCTTCAGCCACAGCGACAGGTTTCACTCTGAACTTCCGTTATGACGCGTCTGCTCCATGGGATACGGACTTTATTCCAAGTTACTTAGCAGATGAGGAAGGAAATACTTACCATGCACCTGGTTACCGCACCGAACGAAAAGATGGATTTGTTGAGGTGTTTGTGACCTATCCTTATACGAATTATGATGAAAGCGAACAATTAACCTTGTATTTTGAAGCACCTGAACTCGCCCCTCTTTTGTTCACCCTGACCGATTGATTTTTGCGTGAAAATTAGAAAACAGCCATGATGTTTGAACCGCTGAAAAAGTACTCCGATAAAAGACCATAGAGGGGATGTGCCCTTTAAGTAAAAAATAGTAGCGGAGGTCTTATTTTGAAAAAGAAGCGGTTCGGTTTCATGTTGGCAATCAGTTTAGGTGTCAGTCTCTTGTTAATGCTAAGTGTCGAAGGAATGAGTGAGACAAGTGATTTTGAAAGAATATCTGTGGAAAAGCGATTGCCAGAAACAAAATCAAAAATAAAGGTCGTAAACCAGAAAAAAGTGACGGTGAAAGCCAAACCGAAGCTTGTAGCAGCACCTAAGAAAAAAACGGTCCTACCAACGCAAGGAAAGAAGCTTAAAAAGAATCAGTTAACCTTTTCTGGTCAGACGATATCCTTGGTCAACAGCCAAGGAAAAACGAGCGCCCCAAGTGGCAACAAGGCAGGGTATTGGCGTGGAAATGGGAAAGTCAACGATCAGAAAACGACGCACATCATTGGTCACAATCCAGGTGCTTTTTCTGGCATCTTCCGATTGAAAAAAGGTTCCGTTATCCAAGTGACCGATTCGAATGGTAAGAGCCGTAACTATAAGGTTTATTCGATTTTAACGGTGAATGATTATGGTTATGGAAAAAATGGCAAGGACTATTGGTCCACTATTTTTAATCAAAAGGGAGAAGCGATTAGTCTCCAAGCGTGTATCAATGAAGATTGGAATCTGATTGTCTTAGCGAAATGATAAAAGTTGTGAGAAAACGAAAACTCCTCGCTTTTTCTTGAACTTTTTGTGAAGTCCCGGTATTTCACCTTCTTCCATGCTAAAATGAGAAATAGAAGAAGGTGAAAGGAGTCTGGTTCCATGTTTATGAATTTACGGATGAAGTTACAACACTTTATGAGAGGTCGCTATGGGCGCTTTGACGCCTTAAATAAAACGCTGATTGTCAGCAGTTTGATTTTCTTATTTTTTGCCAACTTTGGCATCCTATGGCCCTTACGCATTTTTGCCTACGGTCTATTCATTTGGGCCTATATCCGATTGCTATCGAAAAAAATATACCATCGTTCCAATGAAAACCAAAAATTCATTGTCTGGCGCATGAAATACTTAAAAAAATGGCAACTCATGAAAAAGAAGTTTTCTGATCGAAAGACGTACGCTTATTTTCGTTGCAAGACGTGTCAGCAACAATTGCGTGCACCACGAGGCCGTGGAAAAATAAAAGTGACCTGCTCGAAGTGTCATCAAAGTTTTGTTAAAAAGGTCTAAGAAAAAAGCCCAAACTTTTCACACTCTTCCTATCAAGAAGAAGGGGAAAGTCTGGGCTTTTTTTTATTCCTTGTTTCGCTCGTAGGCCATGATTTTTTCGCCGTTCATCGGATCGATGGTTTCAAGGTCAATAAACCCAAAAGACTCGTAGAAGGGAAAAGCTTGGCTGTTTTCGGCATGGACACTCAAGTAAATCGTTTCGATCGGATAATGTTGCAACAAATAATTTAGAACCGTTTTAAAGAGTGCGTGGCCATAGCCTTGACCTTGGTGTTGGTGAGCAATCATAAAGCGATCCAGCCAAATGGAGCGATCGGTTTTGTTTTCTGCTCCAATCATCGAAAAACCAACCGGGTGGTTATCTACGTAAAGGCCAATTGGCGTCCAGTTTAAATCCTTCACATAAACAGCTTCTAGTAAGGAATCACGATTGTCTTCAATCAAGTGTCTTTGCTCGGGGGCGACTTGCAGCTGTGCGATTTTTTGCCAATTTTCTTTGGTAATTGGTTTGAGTTGATAACGCATAAACATTCTCCTCACTTGCTCTTGCTTTTATTTTACGGATTTTCAAAAGAATCGTCAATAAATCAAATTTTATAGGTTCATTATTTGAGTTTCATTCTCAATTAGTCTACAATGAGTGAGAATGAAAAAAAGAATTTGGAGGAATCGACATGTCTGTTTTAGAAATTAAAAACCTACACGTTTCAATTGACGATAAAGAAATTTTAAAAGGGGTCAACCTAACCTTAAAAACGGGAGAAATCCATGCCATCATGGGACCAAACGGCACAGGGAAATCCACCCTCTCTGCTGCGATTATGGGCAATCCAAATTTTGAAGTAACCGAAGGCGAAGTCCTTTTAGATGGTGAAAACATCTTAGAATTAGAAGTGGATGAAAGAGCACGTCTAGGCCTCTTTTTAGCAATGCAATACCCAAGTGAAATTCCTGGAATCACGAATGCCGAATTCATGCGTGCAGCAATGAATGCTAAACGCGACGAAGATAACAAAATTTCTGTCATGGAATTCATCAACAAATTAGATGAAAAAATGGCACTTTTAAATATGCCTGAAGAGATGGCTGAACGTTACTTAAATGAAGGCTTCTCTGGTGGAGAGAAAAAACGCAACGAAATCTTGCAACTCTTAATGTTAGAACCAAGCTTTGCCATCTTAGACGAGATTGACTCTGGTCTAGATATTGACGCCCTAAAAGTTGTAGCAAAAGGAATCAATGAAATGCGAGGAGATAATTTCGGTTCATTAATTATCACTCACTACCAACGTCTCTTAAACTACATCACGCCTGACGTGGTTCATATTATGATGGACGGCCGTGTCGTGATGACGGGTGGCGCAGATTTAGCGAAGCGTCTAGAAGCAGAAGGGTATGCAGGCATTAGCCAAGAATTAGGTATCGACTACAAAGAAGAAGAAGCTTAAGAAGGAGGTTTCATTTGATGAAGAAAAATTTACAAGACTACCTAGGTGCTGTAAAAGTTTTTTCAGCAATCAAAGAAGAACCGACTTGGATGCTGGAATTACGAGAAAAAGCCTTAGAAAAAATAGATGCTCTACCATTTCCAAAAATTGAACGCGTGAAGTATGAACGTTGGCCATTATTTAACATTAGCGAAGAAGCACTAAATGGTGAAACTGCAGAAATCACGTCTGTTCCAGCCTTTGATGATATGCACAACCATCCGATGGTTGTCCAACAAGACGATGTAACCATTTTTGAACAAGTGCCAATCCACTTGTCGAATAAAGGAGTCATCTTCACCGATTTATACACAGCCATGTTAAACCATCCAGAACTAGTTGAAGAATACTACATGAAAAAAGCAGTACCCATGGATGAAGACAAAATGACGGCCGCCCATGCCGCCTTTATGAATAGCGGCTTGTTCTTATACGTACCAAAAGGCATGGTAATCGAACAACCATTAGAAGCGATTTTCAAGCACAACCAAGAACTGGGTCACCATTTCTACAAACACATTTTAATTGTGGCTGATGAAAATAGTGAGTTTAGTTACTTGGAACGTTTTCTTTCAGAAGGCGAAACCAAAGAAAAGCTTTCTGGTAATATTGTGGTTGAAGTAATTGCCAAAGCAGGTGCGAAAGTCAAATATGCAGCGATTGATCAATTAGGCGAGAACATCGCCACTTATATTAATCGTCGAGGGTATTTACTACAAGACGCTTCGATCGATTGGGCCATTGGTGTCATGAACGAAGGGAATGTCGTGGCTGACTTTGATTCAGAATTAATCGGAAACGGCTCCCATTCTGAAGTGAAGATTGTCGCAATTAGTGGCGGTCGTCAAACCCAAGGAATCGATACACGCGTGACCAACCACGGCTTGCACTCCATTGGTCACATTTTACAACACGGGGTCATTCGTGAAAAAGGCACCTTAACCTTTAACGGAATTGGGCACATTTTACGTGGCGCAAAAGGAGCCGACGCGCAACAAGAAAGCCGTATCTTAATGCTTTCAGATCAAGCACGTGGCGACGCCAACCCGATTTTATTAATTGACGAAAATGAAGTGACTGCTGGACACGCAGCCAGTTCTGGCCGTGTCGATCCAGAAGAAATGTATTACTTAATGAGTCGTGGATTGCCAAAAGAAGAAGCGGAACGTCTCGTCATTCGTGGCTTCTTAGGCTCTGTGATTACTGCGATTCCAGTGAAGAGCGTCAGACAAGAATTAATTGATGTCATCGAAGGGAAGTTGAATGCCTAATGAATAACGAGAAGCTCCGTCAAGATTTTCCGATTTTAGATCAGATTGTAAATGATGAGCCGTTAATTTATTTAGACAATGCAGCAACGACCCAAAAACCCATGGCTGTTTTACAGGCGATGGATGACTATTATCTTAAAAACAATGCCAACGTTCACCGAGGCGTCCATACCTTGGCAGAACGAGCAACCGCCCAATACGAAAATGCACGCGAAACGACCCGTCGCTTTATTAATGCCAAGGAAACAGCGGAAGTGTTATTTACTCGTGGAGCAACCACGAGCTTGAATTGGGTGGCGCAAAGCTTCGGCCAGTTGAAAGTCAAAGAAGGCGATGAAATCGTGATTTCCTATATGGAGCACCACGCTAACATCGTTCCTTGGCAACAACTAGCAAAAGCCAAAAAAGCCAAATTAAAATACATCGGCTTAACACCAGAAGGAGAATTGGACTTAGTGGATGCGAAAGCGCAAATCACTGAGAAAACAGCGATTGTGGCTCTCGCTCACGTGTCTAATGTCCTAGGTGTCATTAATCCAATCAAAGAATTGACGGCCTACGCCCACGAAAAGGGTGCAGTTATGGTTGTCGATGGTGCACAGGCAACGCCGCATATGCCGGTGGACGTCCAAGATTTAAACTGTGACTTTTATGCTTTTAGTGGCCACAAAATGTGTGGACCAACGGGCATCGGGGTCTTATATGGGAAACGGGAATGGCTCGAACAAATGGCGCCGATTGAATTTGGTGGCGAAATGATTCAATTCGTCCACCTCGAAGAAAGTACTTGGGCAGAACTCCCTTGGAAATTCGAAGCAGGAACGCCAAACATGGCTGGCGCCATTGGTTTAGCCGCCGCCATCGATTACTTAGAAGCGATTGGCATGGAAGAAATTCACGATTACGAAGCAAGCCTCGTCGAATACGTCCTACCCAAATTGCAGGAAATTGACGGACTGACTATTTACGGCCCAACCGATCCGAAAAAACATACCGGCGTGATTGCCTTCAATATTGATGGGGTGCATCCACACGATGTGGCCACTGCGATGGATATGCAAGGCATCGCCGTTCGTGCCGGTCACCATTGCGCCCAACCGTTATTAAAATATTTAGATGTTTCAGCAACCGCTAGAGCCAGCTTTTATCTTTACAATACCAAAGCCGATGCTGACGCCCTCGTTGAAGCCATCTATGCAACAAAGGAGTTTTTCAGTCATGGCACTATCTAGACTTGATCAATTGTATCGCCAAGTCATCTTAGATCATTCCGGTCATCCACGTAACCATGGGCATTTAGGAGAAGACAGCCAAAAAGTCGAGTTGCATAACCCGACTTGTGGCGATGTCATCACCTTAGAAGTCAAACTAACCGATGGAAAAATCGAACAAGTCGCCTTTTCTGGCCATGGATGTTCGATCAGTACCGCCAGCGCTTCGATGATGACTGAAGTGATTATCGGTAAAACTCTTGAAGAAGCCAGTGAATTGTCTGAAATTTTCTCTGGCCTCGTTCAAGGAAAAAGCGTAGATGCCGATCGTCTAAAAGACGGCGCCATTTTAAGCGGTGTCGCAAAATTCCCAGCGCGCATTAAATGTGCGACGCTTGGTTGGAAGGCATTAGATCAAATCATTGCCCATCCAGAAATCCAAAATTATCAAGAAAATATCGAAGATTAGGAGTGAGAAAACATGAGTGGTGTTCCAGAATTAGAAGAATATAAATATGGCTTCCATGATGATGTCAAGCCTGTTTTTAGTACAGGTAAGGGTTTGACGGAAGAAGTCGTTCGTGAAATCTCACGAGTAAAAGATGAACCAGAATGGATGTTAGATTTCCGTCTAAAATCGCTTGAAGCGTATCACAAAATGCCGATGCAAGATTGGGGTCCTAGCTTAGACGATTTAGATTTTGATGAAATCAAATATTACCAAAGAGCCAGCGATAAACCAGCCAGAGACTGGGATGACGTACCAGATAAAATCAAGGAGACTTTCGAACGCATCGGGATCCCAGAAGCCGAGCGTGCCTACTTAGCGGGAGCTTCTGCGCAGTACGAATCAGAAGTGGTCTACCATAATATGAAAGAAGAATTCCAAAAAATGGGCATCGTCTTCACCGACACAGATTCTGCACTAAAAGAGTACCCAGAAATCTTCAAACAATATTTCTCAAAACTCGTTCCACCAACTGACAACAAACTTGCTGCTTTAAACTCAGCCGTTTGGTCAGGAGGAACATTTATCTATGTACCAAAAGGCGTAAGAGTCGACGTCCCATTACAAACCTACTTCCGAATTAACGCAGAAGGAACCGGACAATTCGAACGTACGCTAATCGTAGTTGATGAAGGCGCGAGTGTGCATTACGTTGAAGGCTGTACCGCACCAACCTATTCATCAAACAGCTTACACGCAGCCATCGTTGAAATCTTTACCTTAAAAGACGCCTACTGCCGTTATACCACGATCCAAAACTGGTCGGATAACGTCTATAACTTAGTAACCAAACGCGCCCGTGCCGAAGCTGGCGCAACCGTAGAATGGATTGACGGCAACCTAGGTGCCAAAACAACGATGAAATACCCAAGTGTCTTCCTTGAAGGCGAAGGCGCTCGCGGAACCATGTTATCTGTTGCCTTTGCCAACGGCCAACAAATCCAAGATACTGGTGCAAAAATGATTCATAACGCACCAAACACTTCCAGCTCCATCATTTCGAAATCAATCGCAAAAAGCGGTGGTGAAGTCAATTACCGTGGCCAAGTGACTTTCGGTAAAAACAGTGCCGGCTCGATTTCCCATATCGAGTGTGACACCATCATTATGGATAACCAATCGAAATCCGATACCATTCCATATAACGAAATCCATAACAGCCACGTCGCTTTAGAACACGAAGCCAAAGTCTCAAAAATTTCAGAAGAACAACTTTACTATCTAATGAGCCGCGGCTTAACAGAAATTGAAGCGACTGAAATGATCGTCATGGGCTTTGTCGAACCATTTACAAAAGAATTGCCGATGGAATATGCGGTGGAATTGAACCGATTGATCCAGTATGAGATGGAAGGCAGTGTAGGTTAATAATAATAGATAAGCTAGAAACGTTGTTAAATCAATGTTCCTAGCTTTTTTGTTTGCCTTAAATTTGAAGATGCTATCCGTAATACTATCTATTTGTTAGAAACTTAAATAGTTCGCTAACTTTTGGCTAGTATTTTCAGCTTGTTGTGGTGTTACGTGGGAATATATATTCATTGTGGTTTTTACGTCTTTATGACCTAACCTTTTTTGAACTTCATTGATTGATGCCCCAGCTTCAAACATTAGGGAGCATGAAGTGTGTCTAAATCCATGCGGAGCAATCGGGAATAAATTCAGTCCTTCATTATCCGATTTCTTGTATATCCACTTTAACCAGTCGTTGACTGCCTGGGGATAGTAATAAGTATTGTATTGGTTAGGGAACATGAGTTGATTCTTTTTCGATGAATTATAACCGAGTTTAAGAAAATCTTGTTTCATTATGTGAATCCATTTTCTTAATGCTTTGACTGTTTCATCATCTAATGAAATTGTTCGATAAGAAGTAGTTGTTTTAGGCGTTTGAAGAATGACCTCATCATGTTCATCAATCGCAATCGTTTTGCCAATTTTTAAAGTGTTATTGATTAAGTCTAGATCAGTAACGTATAAGGCTAATGCTTCACTTTTTCGCATACCCGAGAAGGCAAGCAATCGGAAGAAAGCATAATACTTATAGTTGTCTAACGTTTCCGTAAAGTCTAAGAACTCTTTAAGCTGAACTTTATTATAGAAGTTCGGCTTTTTTTCTTCTTCTTTTTTCCGTGGAAGAATCGTCTTTTTCATTGGATTTGAATCCATTAGTTCCATAGATACGCCATAAGTCATGATTTGGGCAGTCGCACGTCTTATATAGTTGTATTGCTTAAACTTACCATGCCATTCATTTACGCACTTTTGACAATAAGAAACGGTTATCTTATCCAATCTAAGCTTACCGAACTTAGGCAGTACATGACCTTCAATGAAACGTCTGTTAGTAGCCACAGTTGACGGTTTAACGCTCATTCGATGTTGAACTAGCCAATCATCATACAGTTGTTGGAATGTGATTGTAGGCTTGTTTTTAGCGCCTTTTAAGATGCTGACTTTCAACTTTTCAAATTCTTCACTTGCTTCAGCTTTAGTGTTAAAACCTCTGCGACTTGTAACTACTTTCTTATCAGTAATTGGATCAGTAGCGACATATCCGCTAAACATCCATTTTCTTTTATTGTTCTTATCTTGATATTGTGTAAATTTTGCCATTGTTGTTTTCCTCCCATTTGTTACTAGCTGGGGGCAAGTAGGGGAGGGGTTAATCTAATTCAAATATAGCATCTAAAACTTTTTTTATTTTTATTTTATCATCATATGAGAGTTTTACGCCTCGATAATATGTTGGTACTTTACTGTATTGAGTGAAGCCTTTTGAAGAGTTGGTAACGATATTTAAGTCATTAAATAACCACGGATTTATATCGAAGATTGAAGAATCTTTGTCAAAGGGAGAACGTATTTTTGATTCATTTCCATCATTGTCTTTAAAAACAATCATAAACTCATTATTTTCTAAAGGCCTGTTTTCTTCTTCTTCTAACCCCTTCACCAATTCCCAGAGCGGACGAATTTCTGTTTCTTTATTATTTTGTTTTTCTCCATGTACTACGAAATTTCGTTCAGTAGTATAGCCCGCTAGTTCTAGAAATTGGATGTAAAGATAAGTAACCATCCCCTCGTCACTTCCACCAAAGTATTGTGCAACTTTTTCTAGTATTTCGATTCTAGGCCTTTTTTTCTTTGCATTTTCTAAGTCTGAGATATAGCTTTGGGAAACGCCTAGATCTTTAGCGAAATCAACACTCTTAATATCATTGCTTGTTCTTAGTTCCCTTATTGTTTGTCCTAGTTTTTCTAAATTTTTATCGTTCATACTTTCCCTCCTTACATTTCTCATAATATCATTATATCTCGTTTGGGATTTAAAATAAACAAAAATATTTAAAACTAGGTATTGTTTTATTATTTCGTATGAGATATACTTGAAATATAAATATCGGAAGTTAGATATAGGGAGGAGATTGACGATGAATATTGTTGCGAAAAAAAAAGAGATAAAAATAGCTTTAATCCATAATGGGTTAAATCAAAAAGAACTTGCTCAAAAAATAAAAATCAGTGATTCAGCATTATCAAATTTTTTAAATAACAGGTTTTCAATATCTGCTGATAAAGCTAAATTGATTTGTATTATATTGCATAAGAAATTTGATGATTTATTTTTCATTAAAGGAGGTGATTAAATGGAACTTAGAATAGATCAGTTGGAATTATCGGAACAAGCAAGTGATTTGTTTATTCAAAAAGTGATAGGTGAGATTAGGCCCGCACTAGAAGTTGTGGCAAAAGAGTTAAAACAAAAAGAATGGTTATCGCTGGGTGAAGCTTGCGAGTATATCGGTATTTCAAGAAATACTTTAACTAGTCATTTCCTTGAACGAGGGTTACCCGTATCAAAAATTCAACAAGTGAAGCGGATTTCTAAAACAGATATAGATATTTTTTTAAATGAAAACAAATTTTAGTTGTTGCTGGGGGCAAGTAGGAAGTCGCAGAAGATTAATAAATAGGAGGAACAAAAAATGTCAGCTAATAAAACGATTGAAAAATTTCAAGAGATAATTAAGAGTGAAGCAGATGTGGCAAGTTTAATCGAGAGTATCAGTGAAGTTTATATGATGCTACAAGGGGCGTTTGACATCGAAGAAGGGAAGTCTTATGAAGTTGATTATTATGATGGCAGACAATGGGAGAAGGTAACAGAGAGCGCTTTTCAACGTATTCAATCGTTAGTAGCATTCGTTTTAGAACGTCCGCTAAGTGAAATTGTAGAAAATTTAGGTATTGATCCAGAAGAAGAAACGCACCAATTAAGCAAGAGCGAAAATCTTGAGATGTATCTTGGGATGATTGAAGAAACGTTGAGCGAGTTACAGGAAGATTTTACATCAAACAAAACTGATGATGAATTATTCTCGAAAGTATCAGATATAGAGGATTTTCTACATGATTTTAAATTGACGCTCGATCCCGAAAAGGAGATTCATAAGCAATCTTTATTGATGGTTAGTGTACCCGAAGAGTTATTAAGAAAGGTTTTATGATTATGATGGAGAATACAAAAAAAGCCCTAACGTTTCAACCGACCAAAGCGATACGTTAAAGGCAAACTAAATTGTATTCTCCTCAATTATACCACAAATATTAGGAGGACGAAATGATGAAGAAAAAGACACGAAGATTTTTATTATTAGTAATTTTGATTACGGTATTTTCAGCATTTAGCCCATTGGTGAAATTGTTGATATGTCTACCAATGCTGATTTTATTGCTGGTAGAATGGGATGCCTTTACACTTGAGAACAATAGAAAAATTGAGGGAGTTAATTAATATGAAAACGAATAATATTGCAAAAATAAACGGTCTAGAAGTAACTACAAAACATTTAGAAAAAAATGCTATTGATTTAACTAAGCTATCAACTCGTTTAGATTTAGTCGTTAAGCTGTTATCAAATGTAAATTATCAAAGGTTGCAAGGAGACGAGTTTTCAATGACATATTTTTTTGATGGCCAATTAACCAATGTAATTGACTTCCTTCAAGACTGCCAGGAAGAAATTTTAGAAGTTTCAAACGAGATTTGTCCGGATTAGGAGGGATAGGCAATGATTTACACAGGTACACCAATTCCAAGCACCTTAAATGAAGGTTTAGATGCTGATATTATGCAATTCTTTCTTGATTATCAACCGTCTACTGTTTTGGTATCACAATCGGAAGAAGAGCAGCGAAGGTTGAAAACGACAGTAGTTGATAGTTTTATATCCGGTGAATTTAGTCAGTTAGTTAGAAATGACGATAACATTATTTCTCGTGATGCTTTAGTGGTTGATATAGATCATACGAATTTATCCGAACAAGAACTTACTAAGTCTATCCATCAAAGGCTAGGTAATATTAATTACGTGCTATACCCTAGTCTTAACAATGGGTTTAAGGGTGTTCGTTATCGTTTGGTTGTACCACTTGATAAGTCGGTTGATAAGGATGATTACAAATTACTAACGAAGTATTTTTGTTCCATCGTCTTAAAAGAGATTGTTGCGAGTGTTGATGAAAGCAATTTTACTTTTTCTCAATTACAAGGATTGCCTATCTTAACTCAAAATAATACAAAAGAAAAAATAATTGTATGGATAACAGACCAAATTTTTCCAGTAGAAGCAGGGTTAAAGGCTGCTAGAGAGACTTATAAAGAAAGGTCTTATCCGAAAAAAAATGATTACCGCCCAACAAACAAAACAAGAACAGCGTCATTTTTAGATATGATTTTCAACGGATTGGATGAAGGGTCTAGAGATAGTTCACTGACTAAGCTTGCTGGGTGGTGTCTATGGCACGGGGTGGATAACGAGACGTTAGTTCAAGCTATGCACGTAGCCAATGTAAACAGTAACCCGCCATTAAATGAAAAAGACGTGAACAAGATTATAACAAGCATGATAAAAAAAGACGTTAGGGGGAGGGGAACACGATAGATCTTAAAGATATTTTGAATTTTCCAGAAGCAAAACAAAGAAATGAAAAAATTGTAGAATTAAATTCTTGGAAGTCTCGATTGCGATTGAATAAAGAAGAAAAGATACTGACTTCTTCAATTAGAAATATTGAGTTGATTTTAACGAATGATAGCAATTTAAGGGGAACGATTGGATATAACGAGTTTAGCGGCTATGTTTACTTGATGAAAGATTCCCCTTGGGTCAATCGGAATGCTGGGCAATGGGAAGATAGCTTTGAATCGGCGTTACTATCTTACATGGAAGAACATTATGGCGTGTCGTTTAACGAAAACAAGCTACGCAATGCCATTGATAACGTGTCTAGGATGAATGTATTCAACCCAGTTAAAGAACGTATAGAATCACAAGTATGGGATGGTAAAAGCCGAATTGAAACACTATTCATTGATTTTTTAGGTGCAGAGGATAACGTATATACACGAGAAATTACAAAGCGTTGGATTGTTGGAACAGTAGCAAGGACTTATCAGCCAGGTGTCAAGTTTGAAATGGTTCCCGTATTATCGGGGAAACAAGGGATAGGGAAGTCCACGCTACCTAGTTTGTTATACACTGATGAATACTTTTCAGATTCGTTGGAAGGGTTGGGCGAAAATAAAGATGATTACCTCCAATTAAGAAGTAACGTCATATTGGAGTTGGGTGAGCTATCTTCACTAAAGAAAACCGATATAAATAAAGCAAAGAACTTCATATCCGCCAAGTACGACGATATAAGAATGCCTTATGAAAAAAATACGGTTAAATGGCCTAGAAGATGTGTATTCATTGGAACAACGAACGATAATGAGTACCTAGTCGATTTTAGCGGAAACAGAAGATTCTTTCCTTTGCCATGTAAAAACGAACCAAAACAAAATATGTTCAAGATGAAAGACGATTACTTCCTTCAAGTCCTAGCAGAAGCGAAAGTTTTATATGAAGACAAGCAACCAATATTCTTTGATTATGGAAATGAGTTGGATAAAAAAGTTCTTGAAATGGCTGAAAAATACCAAGATGAAGCCAAGCTTGATGATCCAGCAGAAGAATCAATAGTCAAATACCTAGGAATGGTTGTTCCCGATACGTGGGATAAGGCGCAGGTTTGGGTGAGACGTTCATATTACCGAGAATACCCGGAAAGTAAAATTGATAAACGAATACTCGAAATGTTCCCTAGATATTCTCGAATGGTATTGCTGGAAGGTGTGTTAACTGCAGATATATTGGAAGTGGTATTTGAAAGAGAACCCAAAGAAACAATACAAGGAAAAAGCAATTCAGACAAAAAGAAAATTTCGTTAATTATGGGTAACATTGGAGAATGGGAAAAAAAACAATTATCAAACAGAAATAAACGCAGAGGTTTTTTTAACAAGGAAAATAGCACTGAAAACAAGAAAAGTAACATTAAGTAACATTGGGTAACATTGCTAATGTTACCACTCAATCGCTTGTGTGGTAAGGGTTATAGCGTGTTGGTAACATTGAACATTGATATATAGTAAAGAGTTTTGTAAGTCTGTATATTAGCTATAAGGTATAGAGGTACAGAATTGTTGTGATTTTAATGTTACCAATGTTACCAATGTTGCAAGCCTTGGTAGATAAGGGTTTGAGCAGTAACATTGGAATGTTACATAAAATAGAAACTAAAAGGAGAAAAACATGACTAAAGAATTAAAATACTTCAATGGGTTAGCAGTTGTTCGATTATATGAGGGGCAAGACAATGTTAAATCAATGTGGTTAGCAGAAGATACAGCAATCGTGATGATGGAAGATGGAACACAAAGAACAATCATTAGTCCTTATATCGAGTTGAAAGAAAAGTATCAGTCGATTGAAGAACAATTTAAAGACACACCGCTATTCAAATAAAATCAAAGGAGACAAGAACTATGAGAAAAATAATGTTTTTTTATACAGAACAACAACTAACAGCCGCACAACGAATTTTGGATGAGTGCTTCACTGACTACATGGCGTATGTGGATTCAATCGGTACGATGCTAGAAGCGAATGCGGAGGAACACGACCTACCGAATCATTTACAATCAAAGCTAGATATTATTAAACATGGAATGATGGAATATGAATATTTCGTTGTAATACTTGGTGAGAACTTTAAAGGTTATTCAGAATTATTTAAAGCAGTGTTCAGTCATTGGTTAGATAACAAGTATCTTCATCATTTAGGACTGCTAGGTTATCAGACCAATGCGGAGATTGACGAGGATGAAAAGAAAGAGATGAACCGTAAAGGACAGCTACTCATAGAGGTCACCAATGCAATAGCTGGTAGCCTAAATAAGGACGGCTCAATTCCTATGGCATCTAAATGATTCCGCAAAAACAGTGCAACAAAGCTGGATGTAGAAACTTAGTGAACTATACAGTGAGGTATTGCAGGAAGCATGAGCAGGTATCAGAGAAACAAAACTATCAAGATCGTGTAGCGAAAGATGGAAAGTATCTTCACTTTTATAATGGAAGGTCATGGAGAACTTTATCAAGATTGTATCGTTTGAAAAATCCAATTTGTGAAGTTTGTTTATTAAATAATGTAATAAAGAAAGCTGATGTAGTAGACCATATCCTGGAGGTCAAGGATAGGTGGGATTTGCGATTAGATGAGAAGAACCTTCAATCTATGTGTCATTCTTGCCACAATACTAAGACAGCCGAGGAAAAACGGCGTAGAAAGGCCACCATTAAGGGTTAGGGGGCAGTCGTTCAGAAATTATTTACATCGCGTCCCCATCAAAGTCTCACAAGAAGCCTTCTCGAAAAACCACAACCGTTTACAAAGGTAAACATAAATAGTATAATGGAGGTATAGAAGTTTATGCAAGATAAGATTGTCATTACACTATCTAACGGAACAACTAAAGAAATTACAATCCCAAAATATGGCGAGATAAATTTCACTGTTCGCAACGGAAAGATAGCAAACATAAAAACAACTTTAGATGAAAAAATATGTTAAATACACCTAGACAGTAAAACTGAGGATGTATCACTTGATTGTGGTATGTCCTCTTTTTTTGTTAGAAAGGAGGACAAAATGAGTAGTATTAAGATTTTATCAGATGATTTTAAAGGTCATGCTTCAAAAGAGCATAAAGCCCAGCGAGAAGATGCTAGGCAATCAATGTTTAATCAAGTGGAATTGGTATCATGCCCCCCAGACTATTTCAATGCAACTGCTACAAAGGAGTGGGAGCGAATTATTCCAGTATTAAAAAAAGATTTACCTTTAAGTGAAGCCGATTATGGAATGTTGGTTGCTTATTGTTTGGCTTTTGCACGAGTTGCATCGGCTGAAAGAGAAATACGAAACAAAGGTGTATTCATGAAGGCGGCCAATGGTGCAAGAGTAGCCAATCCAGCAGTTAGAATGCAAAGTAATGCTATGAGTGATATGAAAATGGCGGCTACCGCACTAGGTATGACGATGTTAGAACGGTCAAAAATTGCTTTAAATAGTGCAAAAGAAAAAGCGCCAAGTGATCCCTTTGCGGAGTTGATGCAAAATTGATTGAATACATTGAAAAAGTGTTGTCGGGGGAATTAATCGCACCTAAAAAGATTATTCTAGCTTGCGAACGGCATCAAAAGGATATAGAGCGTTCCAAGTCAGATGATTTTCCTTATTACTTTGATGAAGCACAGGCGAATAAATCAATTAAGTTTATCGAACTACTGCCATCAACGAGTGGCGAGAAAATCAATATGCTAGGTTTTCAAAAGTTTATTATTGGTAGCTTGTATGGATGGCGAACGAAAGAAGATAATTTCCGCAGGTTTAACCGTGCTTTTATTTCTAAATCAAGGAAGAACGGCAAAACGTTTTTAGCAAGTGGAATGGCTGCGAATGCACTTATCTTGGAGAACGAGCCAGCAGAAGGTAGGCAAGTATTATTTGTTAGTAACGCCTTAAAACAAGCAAAACTTGGCTACGATATGCTTTCTAATTCATTGAAAAGTGTAACGAAAACAAGTAAATTTCTACGGCAACAATTAAAGATTATGAACTCAAAAATCATTCATATTCCAAGTAATTCATTCGCAATCGCATTGGCTAGTGAAACAAGCACATTAGATGGTTTTGGCCCGACTACCGCCATCTTGGATGAGTGGCATGAAGCTAAAAATCGAAAAACTTATAACGTTATTCGTTCGGGTCAAACGCAACAAAAGAACGGATTGCTAGGCGTTATCAGTACAGCAGGACTTGATTTGAATGTTCCGATGTATGAGGAATATCTCTTGTTAGAACGCATACTAGAGGGCTTAGATGAAGCGGATAGATACTTCATTGCGATTTGGGAACTTGATGATGAAGATGAAATTCACGATCAAGAGAAATGGATAAAAGCGAATCCGATATTTGAAAGCGAAGAAATAAAAAAAGTAATGCTACCCACTATTCAAGATGATGTTGATTTAGCTTTGAAACAAAATAACCTTAATTCCGTTCTCGTGAAAAACTTCAATCTATGGCGACAAGCGAGCGAAGATAGTTTTATGAGCGGGGAAGACTGGCAAGCCGTAGAGGTTGAGCCAAAGGATATTAAAGGAAAGCCCGTTTATATCGGTATCGACTTATCGAAAACGGACGATTTAACAAGCGTTTCTTGGATTGTCCCTTTAGATGAAGGCAAGCTTTATTGTGATTCTCATTCCTTTGTAGCTACCAAGTACGGCTTACAGGATAAAGAAAAGCGTGATGGCTTACCTTATCGAGAACTAGAGAAAATAGGAGAATGTTCTATCACGCAGTTAGCTAGTGGCGTAGTTGATTACGACCAAGTTTTTCATTTTATCCAAAGTTTGATTGAGGAGAATGATTTGGAATGTTTGGGTATTTGTTATGACCCATACAATGCTAACAGCTTAATTTCAAAGGCAGAAAAAGCGAATTATCCAATGCTAGAGGTTCGCCAGGGAACATTGACTTTAAACGTACCGACAAGAACCTTTAGGGAACAAGTCTTTGAGAAAAATATCGTTCATAAAACGAATACTATCCTTACTCATGCGGTCAATAACGCCATAACAAAGGAAGATAATAATGGTATTCAGATAAACAAAGCGAAGAATAGCAACAAAATAGACCCCGTGGCGGCCTTAATGAATGCTTATGTCTTTGCAATGGATTACTACGACAGTAAGGAAGGAGCGAAAGCAGACAATGATTTTTATACAAGTGATGAATTTTCTTTTTAACCATCTTCATTCTATTTTATTGTTGCTGGGGTTAGTTCTTATCGTGGTAGCTATTTCATTTTTATCAAGTGTGTATTACGGAATGTTAGCCCTAGGAATCGTACTTATAGGCGTTTCATTGGTAATAAATCCAAAATAGAAAGGAGGTAAAAGAATGGCATTTTTCAAAAGTAAAGAAATAAAAACGACCACAGGCGACCCATTTCTAGATCATGTCGTCAGTCTTCAAACGGATGATTATAGTACCAGTTATTCAAGTGTGAAGGCAATTCGAAACAGTGATGTTTTTACGGCCATCAAAATTATAGCCAGTGATATTGCTTCAAGTCCGATTCAGTTAGTAAATGCAAGCATGCCCCAAGAAGATGATGAAGTTGTTAAATTACTTAACCATCGACCCAATTCAGAAATGGATGGTTGGCACTTCAAGTTTGCTTTGGCAGCTAATATGCTACTGAACGGCAATAGTTTTGCTGAAATTAAGCGAGAAAGTGAGCAGGCGAAAGCACTTCACTTGCTACCCAATTCATCCGTAACAGTTAAACAAGCAGACGATGGTTCGCTTATTTATTCAGTCGGTGAAAAGAAACGAAGGATTGCTTCAAAAGATATTCTTCATTTTAAATACTTCACACAAGACGGCTTAACAGGACTATCACCATTGTATGCGCTACGTGATGAAATTAAAATTCAAGCAGCAGGTAACCGAACGTGGTTCAGTTTCTTTTCAAGAGGGGTCAATGGTAGTGGAATATTGAAAATCAATAAATCCGACCTAGACAACAAAGCGAAGAAAGCGATACGTGAAAAGTTTGAAGAAGCCAACGGTTCAAACGATGGCGATAATGCACTAAGAACCATTATCTTGGACGATACGATGGACTACAAAACATTAGAAATCAATACCGATGTATTAAAGCTAGTCAATTCAAGCGATTGGACGACTAAACAAATATCTAAAGCTTTTGGGATTCCATCGGAACGCTTAGGAGTGGAGAACGTGCATTCCAGTAGCGCCCAAAGTAACTTAACTTACATTCAGAGTACATTGATTCATTATTTTAATGTCTTTATCAGTGAGTTGGATAATAAGCTAAAGTCTGATGTAAGTGAAAATTTTCGTTTCAATACGGATCGTTTACTCGAATCAGACCCCGAAACAATGGTTAAAAATATCTTGGACCAGGTAAAAGGTTCGCTGATTACGATAAATGAAGGACGTGCAAAAATGGGCTTGCCATCAATGGTTGGTGGGGATCGATTGCTTGCTAGTCTGAACTTTACATATTTGGATTCACTAGAGAAATATCAATTTAGAGAACAGGAGGGAACAGATGGAACAGGAGAAACGAGTAACGGAACAAGCGGAATTACAGGAGAACAACGAAACAAGTAAGAATATTTCGGGTTATGCTTTTAAGTTTAATCAGCCATCAAAAGATTTGGGTGGTTTTGTAGAAGTCATTACACCTGAAGCTTTGCAAGAAGTGGATTTATCAAATGTCTTTTTGTTATATGGGCATGATTATTCAAAACCTTTAGCAAGCACCAAAGCAGGCACATTGAAATTAGAGGTAGACGATACAGGACTTCACTTTGAAGCCGAGTTACCAGATACCACCTATGCCAATGATGTTTATGAAAATGTCTCAAAAAAGATTTTGGATTCAATGAGTTTTGGTTTTGTATTGGGAATGGATTCGTTCGACCAAGCAGAAGATGGTAGCGTGGTACGTTCGATTGACAAAATGAAGGCATTGAATGAAATCAGCGTTGTAACTATTCCAGCGTATGATAGTACAAATGTTCAAGTGGATAAGCGTTCCTACGAGGCGTTTATGAGCAATAGTCCATCAAATAAAAATGAAACGGCCTTAGAATCCACTTCTAAGACACAAGAGGAGAGCAAAAACATGGAAAAAACATTAATTGATAACGAAAAAACAGAAATTAGAGGATATGAAGATTATATCCGCAGTCAAGGGGAAGAACGTGATGGCGTAACTACGGTAAGTGCAGCAGCAGTTGTTCCAAAAGAAGTAATTGGTGAAGTGTTCGATTTAAAACGTTCAAGTTATAATTTGGCACAATATGCAACGGTTAAAAGTGTTTCAAACGGTCAAGGTACATATCCAGTTGCAACAAACCAACAAGCGATTTTAGGAACAAAGGCAGAGTTAGCAGAAATTGGTGATGTTGAAGCTGAAATGTTCACACAAGTTGAATATAAAGTTGAAACACGAGCAGGTAAAATTGCTTTATCTAATGAAGTCATTGAAGATGCAGAAGTAAATATTGTTCAAGAAGTAAAATCTCAACTTGCTAAGTTAGTAGAAAATACCGACAACAAGCATATTATGGATTTACTGAAATCATTTGCTAAGAAAACAATCGCTACATTGGATGAACTAAAAGAATTGCACAACGTGGCACTTGATCCAGCGTTAAATAAAATGGTAATCGTAAATCAAAGTGGTTTTAATCATTTAGATACCTTAAAAGATTCTGATGGCCGTTACTTATTACAGCCCGATGTAACCGCAGCAAGTGGTAAGTCATTGTTTGGAATGGCAGTTGTGATTATTTCAGATAAATTGTTTGCCAATCCTAAAGCAGGTACTTTCCCAATGATTATGGGTGATATTGCCCAAGCGGTATTTGTAGCACGTAGAAACCAAGTAACAACCCAATGGGAGAAGTTCGACCACTACTCACAAGGGTTAGCAGTTATTGTTCGAAATGACTACAAAAAGATTGATGATGAAGCAGCCGTGTATATTGAATTTACACCAGTTGTAGAATAAAGAATTGTAGGGAGGGGATTTCATATCCCTTCCTTTTTTAATTTCACAGTCGAATTTTCGACAGTGAGCTGACCACAAAAGTGTGGTTACCTGAAAAGTCAGCCGATTAAAATAGGTAAGGGAAAAAGTTCCTCCACCTATATCAAAGTGTTGGCGTCGCGAATCGCTACCCCCATGTTTTAACATATTGATGAACAGGAGCCGCCAAAGTTGGCGAGACCTAAAAAAGGAGGATAAAAAAATGATTCATGTAGAAGATATAAAAAATAGTCTAAGAATCGACCATGATCTAGATAATGAAATGATTGAACAATTAATCGCTACTTCAAGCGCTTATATTATTAGTGCGATTGACAGCGAAGATACAGAAGGCGTTATTGAGGAGTTCAAGCAGTTTGATTGGGCAGTGTCTTTACTAGTCCAGCATTGGTATGTAAACCGTCAAGAAGTTAGTAGCGAACGTATGCCAGTAACGGTGCTTTCATTAATTCAACAAATGAGAGGTGCATATTATGGCAATCATTAATAATATAAATGAGTTAGATGAGCGTATTGTTTTTCAAGAGAAAAGATTCATTAAAGATGAAAATGGCGATATGACAGAGAGTGTTGTAGAGGTTGGAAAGTGTTGGTGTCATGTAAAGAAACAACTTTTAAAAGAGATTAAGGCGAATTGGGGAACAGTTTTGCATGATACGGTTACCTTTATCATTCGTTCTTATCAGATGTTTGAAATAGAGCATACTATGACGATTCAGTACGATGGTAAACATTATGAAATCATTCAATCAGCGCCAGATGCAACAAGTAAAGAATATCAGCTAATCATTGCTAAGAGAATAGATTAGATAATTGATTACAGTTGTAAATTTATAGTTATTTTAGTATAATAGAAGTAGTAAACGAAGGGAGTGGCTACCTGGAGTTTATAGGTTAAGCTGACCGAAACCTTGTACTACTTGAAAATTGTAGGCATGATTGCAAGCGTGCTGGACTAGAGTAATACAAGTGAAATGTAATCAGTAGGGAGGAGGGGAAACTCACCTCGTAGTCATAGCTGTTTGAATGATTGCCAATCTTCTTCCATGTCAATGACTATACTGTTTACGACCTAATTTTTCGTATATAAAAATAGCCCAAGGTAATTTTGCCAGCGGCTTTCTTATAACGATTTTAAAACTTCTTCTTAACACACTCTTAACAGGGTGTGTTTTATTGTGTTATAGTTAATTAAAAAGGAGAATAAGATGAACGTAGATAAGATAGCCTTTACAGATGGATTTGAAATAAGAAAACTAGAAAGCGGAACAATAAATGTTTATAAAACAGAATATGTAGGAAATAGACAAAATAAAAAATATTTGAGAGAGATAGCATCAAACTTAGGCGTTGATATTTTAAACTCTAGAGGTAATGAAAAAGGCACAAGACAACTTGGAAACGATATAATAAAAGCGATAAATAATTAATGCCCCCAGCTAAAAAAGCTATCTAAATACTATCTATTTGTAAAAACAGAAGTGAATGTATGACCTATTCACGCTAGTATTCAGTTTTAAAACGTTGTTAAATCAATGTTTGTAACTGTTTGAAAAGGATAGTCTTAAATGGAAGGGTCAGTGGGCTAGACCCATAATAGAAGTTCCGAATGTTGATTTAACAGGCTCTTTAACAATAGGTGTTGGTAAATATTTAGACAATCTTTAGAATAGAGTCAAACGATCAAGCGGCGATTTTCACTGCTTGGTCGTTTTTATTTTTTTGGATGGGCTTTGTTTTAAAATACTTT